>NZ_JAHHPS010000490.1:0-5720 GCF_024606275.1 Endozoicomonas sp. SESOKO4
TGATGTATGGCTGGACACGAAACGAGAATTATCTTCAGTTCCGTGAACGACGTGATCGAACCATGAAGATGTTTGAGAATGGCTGGGAGAAATATTTCAAGGACAATGTGCCTAAATGGTCATTCTCCCATGCAGAAAGCACTCCGTACTCCTACACTCCGGGTGCCTTCTATGATTGGCAACAGGGCGATGATCAGAATGTTCATGGTCATTAAAAGAAATACCCCACAATCAAGATTTCTACCTGCAGCCATGACCCGCTGACAGCCGCGAGCGATTGGAAACCCTCTTCCTCACCCGATGTGGCCATCGCTTTTCGCGGTAATAGAAGTACCCGGCTCTGAGGTAGTAAAATGACATATACTCGCCCCAATGCATTAAGCATTGCAGTGACCATTGCCATTAGCTCTTCCATTATTACTACACAGGCACTGGCCGCGCGAAGGCTACAGACACATTCTGTTGATTTTTCGGGCAGTGGACAAGCGATTATTACCCAGAATGAGGTTCTGCTTAAGTCAACTTTCGGTGATGCCCGTCAGCCAATACCCAAATCTACCACCACCTACCCTGTTCAGACTCAAGCCAGAGTGGGTAATGATGTTCCTTCCGCAGGCTTCACAGACGTTCTTTCTGGTATTGAGGGTGGTGTTTCCACTGTTAACCTGTTTGAAACAGACGAGCATGACATTGCTGAGAAATACACCAAAGTCCTGAAGGTCGGTGCTGAGGAGGTATTCAGGTTCACGCATTGCCTGAAAGACAAAAAACTGCTCATTGAAGTCAGAAGCGGGATGACCGACCCTGATTCAGTGGCAGCAGTTCGTGCTCAATTAGGTGACGACCTGCAATTAGAACCTTTAACGGGAGTCGCCAGCCCCATACAACTAGTCGGGGTGCTCAAAGGTGCGAATCAAAGAGGAGGAAGCCTTCGTTCAACTGATCACTATGACGTCCTTGCCACTATTAGGGTAAAGGAAGTTGAAGTGAACGGGCGCACCTTCATGCGTCTTATCGCTGCCAGCGATCAGCCTCCTGAACTGCAGCGTCTGGGTCAGTCGCTCTTTGTCAATGATGAGGTGCTTTTCGCAGCGGCCACCTCTGCCTATACCCAGGTCCATATTCTGGGGGAAAATTTACAACAGGAAGCTCTGGATGATCTGTTGTCGTACCAGAAACCCGTCGGATATGTTGTACACGTCGAGGACAACACACAGGTTTATCCAGTTCCTGAGGGTTATCCGAAACTGGAAGTAACTGAGGCTCCGGGAGAGATTATTGTTTTCCACGGTCAGAAACACAATCCGACCGATGTCGCTTTTGTGGAGAGCCTCCAAAGGCACTGGGAAGAATTTGACGCTAATGATAATGACTACACTACAAAGATTAAAAGAAACAAGGTCAAAAGCTACCAATACATCATTCGAAGCAGGCAGATGGCTCTGCTGGAGGAGTTTTCTGCCAAATTGGCTGTACAGCACGATGCTGAACTTAACGTATTTAAACTGTCGACGCTGACATACTATGAATCTCTTCGGCAGGCATTGGCCGTTGCTGCTCAGGATGAAACCGACGAATTTGAATTCTCAACCACAAAACACATCCGGGTCACTTCATCTGTTATTACGCCAATCTGGATGCAGGTTCAACTGGAAAAACACTTCAGCTTCAAACCCGTGCTCAGAGAACTCCTGACTAACCCATATTTTGTTCAGAATGTTCGCAAAGATGTAGAGTCGGTCGCGGAACTGATGCAGAGCTTTGCTTTTGACGAAGGCGCAAAGTTTGCTCACAAAGTCATTGGTGACATGACCACTCAGCTGCATGAGATGGAAATTGAGCTGGATGAGCTACAGGAAAGAGAAGGCAGATTCACCGGGCTAAGCAAACGGCTACAGCGAGCCATTGGCAGTTATGAGGAAAAACTGAGAGTCCAACCACTCAAGCTGGAAATTGACGATGAGCTTATAAAGCTTCGCAACCTTGAATTGGCCACACAGCTTGGTATGGACGACTGGGATGATACTCTGCCACTGGTAAAACAAGCCGAACTGATCAGTATAAAAATTCATGAAATCAACCTGGCGATTGCCGCAACAGGCCAGTTTGATCATAAAGCTGTAAAAGCAAAACTGGCAGGCATTGAAGGCCAGCTCGGTATTTCCCCGGTCGATGAAAACGATCTGGATGCCCGCTTTCAATCGATTCAACAGCAAATACAGCATATTCAACACAAGACAAAACAGGCCGACGAGGAGACCCTGCGCAGACTGACTACTATTGAAGGTCAGCTCGCTCTGAGACCGAACAACGAAGCTGACCTCGAAGCCCGTCACCAGGCCATTCTACAGCACCTTAAGCAAAGGGATGCCCTTTTCTTTCAACTGTATCTTCAACAACAGAGCACCAGAAAAGATGCTGGAAAAGAAGCTGAAATCAAAGCCCGCTATGCAACCATTGCTACACATTTGAAGATTCCGAATTTTGATAGCAACGCAGATATTGAGGTTCAACAAGAAAGCATCCTTGCATCACTTGCCGGAATGAATCTCAGAGAGGAAGTTATGCGTCAAAAACTTTATGAAATGAACAATCAACGCAATAGGGAGGATTCTTACACAAGGATCAGAAAAGTTGCTCTGGCAGCAGTTCTTGGTATTGAGCTGAGTGATGTTGAAACCAGACTGAAAAACCGCGACACCCTGGAATCAACAGTCTATTTCAAGCTTTTTAAACTTAAAGAGCTGGAAGAAGAACTAAAAGACATCGGAACACCAGGTCACCCCAAAGCCAAGCCCGAAGTCGTTGGGAAACTGACTGCTGTGGAAAATTCCCTGAAGATGCATTACGCCAATAGTGAGAACGATGTGTATTACCGTCGTCACACCATTTCTAAAAAAATTCAGGCATATATCACAGCAAGCAGGCAGCGGGTAGAGGGAGATGCGCAGGTGGTACTGAAAACCGTAGAGGAAATACTCGGGATCAATGTCAATGAAGGTGATGACAAAGCAACAAGACTTGACAGGATTCGTACAAAACTCGAAAACAATGATTTATCAGACTCCATGCTGGATGCGATAGTACAAACTTTCTGGAAAGAAGACATTACACATGCGAGCCAACAGAGGGCAACAAAATACGAGAATCTTAAAAGGCATCTTACGTTTTATGTCGAAGATGCGAATGAGCGAGCCATTAGACAACAGATAAAGCTGTTTAAAGAGATAGAGGCCAAACTGCATATCTGCTTCACTGTAAGCAATGCGGCTAAAGAAAGAGGCAGGACTTTCCTTGCTAAACTGGCCAATGATCTGGGGATAATATTAGAAGACGATATTCACCTTTCTGACAACAAGTATGCTATTAGCAACGAAATTTCGGCATTAATGGAAGAAGTAGGCGAAGTCTATGGCGATAAAGATGTCAAAAGAGTCAGAAATAATGAAATTGCTCATCAAATCAACATTGAGAATTATAAAGATGACGCCACTATAGAAGACCAAAACATTCTAATAAACAAAAAACTCCAACAGCTGTCTGAAGAAGTTTTCAAAGCAGGTGTTGCTGACGTCAATGAGCATATCGCAGCCATTGAAAATGAGCTTGACAGACAAATAGCTCGCCTCGGACCCAAACCCCGATACGTTCTTGATCGTGAGGTAGCGACTGCATGGCGAGCAATAGAAGACGCTGAAAGTGAGCTGGAGACGGCTAATCAAAAACTGGATGCTATCCTTGTCAAACAATATTTATATGCCGGAACCCGTGCTGTCCAGAAAAGTATCTCGGATGAAGGTGACAGAGCTCTCAATCAAGCAATGAAAGAACTTCAGATCAAGTTCGATCTGGCTGCAGGTGACGAGCAACCCCTTCAGGAGCGAGTAAAGGACATTACACATTTCCTGCCAGAACAAGTGGAGGACATCAGACATTCTCCGCAAGGGGACAGTAGAGAAAGTCGAGATAAAATTGTTCAGAAACTGAGAGCCAAAACAGATGCTGTTGTTCAGGAAGCTTACAATGAAAACAATGAAGTATTGTCTGAATTGACTTTAACCAGAGAAAAGCACTCTCAGGTCACAGAATTCCTGCGTGAGCAGGACAGGAAAAGTATGGAAGTGACCCATACACGGCATGAAGAGAAGAATGCACGAGAGAATCCGGATCGCAAGAAACAGGAGATTGAAGATCCCGGTAACATTGATGAGCAGGCTAAAACCGCACATAACAAAGAAATCAAACAGTTACAACCGGGCAGTAGTAATGTTATTAGCAACAAGATCCGGCAACTGATTCATAAAAGGGCCCGTCTGGAAAGTGAAATTGAAGTCAGGAAAGCAGACATTGAGAGAATGAAGGATGTCCTGAAGGCTGCCAGGGAAGCCGTCAAAAATGACGACGGTCCCTTCCAGTACACACCGAGGCAGGCAGAAGTTCGGGCTGCGATGGCCGCCTTCATTCAGCAGCACCCTCTCAAACAACAAGCCCTCGGAGTCGCATTGGGCCTGACAGATGCGGCGAGAGAAAGTGGTAAGGCAACGCCATTGCTTGCGACTTTCGATTTTGACGATGAATTTGCACCGATTCGCTTGCAGGCAATGGTCGGAAACAAACTGACTTTTAAACAGGCCAGTCGAATTGTAGAGGTATTCAAGAGCCTGAAAACGACTTTGCCGGAATCCCGGCTCGAGCCTTTAGCAGATCAACCCCGGAATGCCCTCATAGAACTCGAGACTCTGACGCTCTGGGCAATGTATGAGATGGAAACAGGGGCACAAGAATACGACGACGAAATTCGCGGTTTAGGCAAAGCGGCCATCAGCTTCGTTGAACATGAACCAGAGAACCTGAAAAGCTTCTCGGAATATTTTGCTACCCATTCTGCCAGTGGTAACAGGATCATCGCTCTGCTGCGTGAAGGTCTGATCAGCAAGATTGAACTTGAGCACTATATAAAGGCCATCAGAGGTGTCGATGGATATCAGACAGTGGCTGAATTTGAGCATTTCCTTGGTTATAAACATGGCGTCAGAGTGTCTGAGTTCAGGAAGGTTGTCCATATGCTGTCAGACAGGGATGCTGAGGAATTCATGCAGAGTGCCTTTACTCCTGTGACTGTAACCACTACTGGCCCGGCGGGTATGAAAGAGTCTGTTGCTGGCATGAGAGAGTACGCAGCTGCGGTCATCGCCAACTATATTCTTGACGACATTGCCTTTGACAGTGGCCGCAGGACGGCAGCGTTTCTGGCCAATATTCAGGATACCCTGGCACCTTACGCCTACGCTGCCGACTTGTCTGAATCAGACCTGATCAAGGCTATCAACGACACATTGATGCAGGCTCATGCCTCAGCGGTTGAGCGACAATTGTCTGATTACTGGGTCAAGCCTTCCGTCTTCCTGCTACAAGCGGTCACCTGGTACTACTCCAGCTACAAGCCTCTGATGGTGACCCAAACCGCCCTTGGGGCTGCCCGTCTGTCTCTCTCAAACATGGCGTTCCTCTACCTTCTTGATCTGACCAACAGGGGCGATTACACACACAGAATACTCACACCTTTCCAGCACTGGTTGGAACGCTATGGTGTTGACCTTGACCGAGTCGGCCAATATGCCTACCACAGCGGCATTGAAAAGATCTCTGAAGCAGGAGGACTGGCAATGCCATTGGGTAAGGCCGCTTCCTCAGTCATTCTGCTGAAAACCGGCTCTCTG
>NZ_JAHHPS010000491.1:0-1198 GCF_024606275.1 Endozoicomonas sp. SESOKO4
TCATGTAATAGAGTATCAATCCATTGACTTATTTTTATTGTAAGTTCGTTCATTTTAGTTTTCTTCAGTAATGTCAAAACCGAGGCTTTTCGCCTGTGCAATAAACTTCGCTAAATTGCTTTTGCTCCACTGATTGGAGATAGCATACTGCGTGTTATCAGCAAACGTGATGACTTCACCATCACCAAGGAAATGCCGTGGGATATCCTGACGAGCATAAGTAGCATTTGCTTCTTTCAAAGGAACAAACATCCCGCCACTACGAATATTCTGTGGGAAGGCCTCGATCAACTCATCAACGTTGGCAGGGCTATGCTTGGCAATCCAGTGCTGTATCACTGCGAGCACCAGTCGCCGTTTGTTTAGCGGGCTGCCCATAAAGATATAGCGGGTATAATCTTTGGATGACTGCCTGGCTACCCTGCGCTCTTCTGATTGCTGCTTTATTTTTACTTGGTAGCTCTCTGCTTCAGGCAAGGGGATGATTTGTTGAACATCAATCAAAATCTGGTCGTTATGCTTATAGGGAATCAGCCGGATGCAACGAATATCCAGGCTGCGCTCGTTAAGCCAAATAACGGAAGTAGTCAGTTCTTTGGAAAAATTGGCAGAGACCAGTACCATGCGTACATCCATACCAAAATCATCCTCCTGAGGTTCATCCCACCCAAGAAACTCAAGAAGCTTACTCTTTGCATCCGCCTCAATATCGTTATCGATAAGATGCTGCTGATATATTTCGACAGCACGGGCGAAGGTCAACGTCGAAACCATGGCCGCATAGCGAAGAGCCTGCAACTCCATATGCTCGCCTTTCTCGGTCCGCTTCAGTTCTATCACCACCAGGTTTGCTTCACGGTCAATAGCCAGAAGATCAATTCTGCGCAGAGAATCAGACCATTCCGAGAACTCCTCGGCAATCACAAGGCAGTTGGGCGCGACCGTTTCGACCTGGTGCTTCAATGCAGACTGCAAATGTTTTCTTTCCAGAATACCTTCATCGTTGAAGGTCGTTTTTTCGATTTGATTGAGCGTATTATTATTAAAGCTATAGACGGGCATATTCAGAAAGGTCAGTGCAAAAGGGAGTGGTGGGATAAGGGCAAGCCCACCAGAACAACAGGAAAGGCTCGCCCGTATTTCAGAGGAACATTAACAGATCGGTGGCAATCCTAATTCCTTCAGGAACTGGTTGTGC
>NZ_JAHHPS010000047.1:0-1458 GCF_024606275.1 Endozoicomonas sp. SESOKO4
GACTTAGTGAGCGACTTAGCCTTTATGTCATGGACTCGGATTTGCGAGCCACAACACAACAGACAAGGTTGCTTAAGGCTATAGAAGATGAGCTGGGCATCGACAGGAATGAACACGTTGCAGCTAAAGAAAGAGGCAAGAATTTCGTTGCCAAACTGGCCGATGATCTGAAAATAGACATTGTAAAAGATGCCAGCCTGAATAATCAGAAAGCTGTTCTAAAAGCCAGATTTCAGGCATTGGATGATGCAGTAAGCAAGCCCTGCGATGATGAAGGTAAAAGAAGAGGAATACATAATGAAATTGCCTACCAGCTTGGCATTCAGGGCTATAGAGATGATGCCCCTGCAGATGATCAGACCCATCTCATTAAAGAAAAACTCCAACAGCTGAATAAAGCAGTTTTTATGGCGGGTTGGCCTAAGTTTAATGAGCGTATCACAGCCATTAATGATGAGCTTGACAGGCAAATCGCTCGCCTGGGACCTAAACCACGATACAGGCTTGATCGTGATGTAGCCACAGCCAGGTGGTTAATAGCAAAAGCTGAAAGTAAGCTGGCAGGTTTTCATCGCAGACTGAATAAGCTTCGTAGCAGTGAAGATTACACAAATGCCCATGGTCGGGACGAATCCCATGAGGTCGAGGGTGAACTGCTTTTAACCAGGAAAAAATACACTCAAGTCAAAGGTGGGAGTGATGGTACTGACGGTAAGATCCGGCATCTGTTTCAGGAACAGGCCTATCTGGAAGATGAAATTGAATTCATGAAAGCAGACATTCAGAGACTGAAGGAGGCCCTGAAGGCGGCACAGCAAGCCGTCAAAAACGACGGTGGTCCCTTCCAGTATACGCCGAAACAGGTAAAAGTTTGGACCGCTATTAACGCCTTCGTAGAGCAACACTCTATCAAAAAACAAGCTCTGGAAGTGGCATTGGGTCTGGCAGAATTAGCAGTAGAAAGTGGTAAGACCATACCCTACCTTCCGACTTTCGATTTTGATGATGAATTTGCACCGATTCACTTGCAGGCACTGGTCGGAGACAAATTGACGTTTAAACAGGCCAGTGGGATTGTGGAAGTTTACAAGAGCCTGAAGACAACCTTCCCGGGATCCCCTATAGAGCCTATTGAAGATCTGCCCGGGAGTGACATGAATGAAATCTTCAGGCTTCTGCGCAGAGCCAGGTATTCGATAAAAAAAGGGGCTCTACAATACGACGACGAAATTTACAGCATGGGCAAAACAGCCCTCCACTTCCTTGAGCTTCAATCAGGGGGCCCGAAAAGCTTCTCGAAATACTTCGCTACCCATTCTGCCAGCGGCAACAAGATCATAAGTCTGCTGCGTGAAGGTCTGATCAACAAGGTTGAACTTAAGAACTACATAAAGGCTGTCAGAGATGTCGAAGGTTATCAGACAGTGGATGAATTTGAGCACTTTCTTGGCTACAAAC
>NZ_JAHHPS010000492.1:0-1478 GCF_024606275.1 Endozoicomonas sp. SESOKO4
ATTATGATTCCTCAAAAGAATATATTTCCTCAGATGACTATGATGATGTAATGCGTAAGGGGAAACCTCTAATCGGTGATGTTTTGTTTACAACCGAAGCCCCCTTAGGGAATGTCGCACAAGTTGATGATGACAAAATCGCCCTCGCACAGCGGGTTATTAAATTTCGCGCAGGAAAATACATAAGCAATACTTTCTTGAAGTACTATATGTTGGGAGACGGATTTCAGAAATTACTTCAGTTAAATTCTATTGGTAGCACTGTTCTAGGAATTCAAGGAAAGGTACTACATAAACTCCCCATGCTATTCCCATCACCTCAAGAACAAAAAAAAATCTCCGACTGCCTGACATCTATTGATGATGTAATCTTTACTCAAAAGCAGAAGCTAAAAAACTTAAAAACGCACAAAAGAAGCTTAATGCAACAGCTATTTCCTGCTGTAGATGAGGTTGGTTCATGAGAGAGCTAACATTTCCTGATCTGGATGCTGTGGTCTCACACCTCCGGAATGGATTAGAAAACGGGTTACAGCAAGGCAAAAATACCAAATACATTCATCAGATACTGCTTTTCGCCTATAACGGCACCGGCAAAACCCGCCTCTCCATGGCGTTTAAGAACGCAGGTAAAGACGATGAAAGCCGGGATACCCTTTATTTCAATGCCTTTACCGAAGATCTCTTCAGCTGGGATAATGATCTGGACAACGACCAGCAGCGGGTACTGCGCATGAATACGGAGTCACGTTTTTTTAACGGACTTCAGGAACTGGAGATGGAGAACCGTATCCGGCCTTTACTTCATCGTTATGCAGACTTTGACTTTTATATTGATTACGAAAACTGGACTGTCAACTTTACTCGTGAAGTGAAAAGTGGTGACAGCGTCGTAACCGTTGAGCACATCAAAGTGTCTCGTGGTGAAGAGAATATATTTATCTGGTGTTTTTTCCTGGCCGTCGCTCAGTTGGCGATTGATGATCAGGAAGCGTATAGCTGGGTTAAGTACATCTATGTGGATGACCCGATCTCTTCACTTGACGACAATAACGCGATTGCCGTCGCCAGCCATCTGGCACAGCTGCTGAAAAAACAGAATGGTAAAGTCAAAACAGTGATCTCTTCCCATCACACGCTCTTTTTTAATGTGATGTGGAGTGAACTTAATGAAAGAAACAAGCTTCAGCCTTACTATCTGGAGCGTAAAGGAGATGGTTATAGCCTGCGTTATACGAACAGTGTCCCATTTTTTCACCATGTTGCGCTACTAAAGGAATTACACGAAGCTGCTGAGTCTGGGGAGCTGTATACCTATCACTTCAATATTTTGCGAAGTATTCTGGAAAAAACCGCAACGTTCCATGGCTTTAAAAACTTTTCTGCCTGTATTCAGCAGGACGATGCAGACCCGGATGGTGTACTCCATGCCCGGATGATTAATATCCTAAGCCATGGCAATTATTCACTGTTTGAAC
>NZ_JAHHPS010000493.1:0-10823 GCF_024606275.1 Endozoicomonas sp. SESOKO4
CTTCACAGCCACTGTCCAGGGCTTCACGCAGTGCCAGCATGGAGTTCATGTAGTTACCATTCGCCTTGGCCTTGCACATGGTGATGTTGACGTGGTGACGGGTGTAGGAAGAGGTACGGATTTTGATACCTTTTTCTTTGGCATCCGGGTCCATGTAGGAAGGCCAGTTCCATGCTGCAATGATACAATGAACCGTTAGTCCTTCTGCACGAAGGCCCATGCCTTCAGAGCCCAGGAAGCACATGGGGCGGAGATAGGCACTGTCCAAACCGTTTTCACGAACCACCAGCTTTTGAGCTTCGATCAGCTCTTCACGGGAGTAAGGGATCTTCATCCCCAGAATGTGGGCACTTCTGAACAGTCGGTCAGTATGCTCTTCCAGGCGGAAAATAGAGGGGCCCTTGTCGGTGTTGTAGGCTCGAACACCTTCAAAGACGCCCATGCCATAGTGCAGGGTATGGGTCAGAACGTGGGTTTGTGCTTCTCGCCATGGAACCAGCTTGCCATCAAACCAAATAACGCCATCTCTATCGGCGAAGGACATGCGAAAACTCCCGATGCAATCCAGTTATTTCAACCATGAGAATGCGGCTATGTTCATGGTCAACGGGGCAGCCTTGTTTTCTCATGGTGGTATTGTGATTTTATTGAAGACCCTGTTTTTTGTGAAAGTCTATTCGTTGCTTTGGGCGACGGCAGTCTTTCTATGCTCATGCTATCTATGCTCACGGCTGTTTCGTGCTCATGGCTACTCAGCCGGGTGGGTCTCAGGCCTGGCTGGCAGGCCGCTGTGGATAGGGCGACCATGATTCTGTCTGTGCTTCGGTAATCGGCAGGCAGATGGGTATTGGATCATACTTTGCTGATGATTCCAAACCGCTGAGCCTGTCGCAAGCGCTGCGCCGGGACATTCATTCCATCCATTGTTGCCAAAGTGCTTCAACCTGTCGGGTGAAGGGCTCTACCCGGAGGATGTCCACAAAGGATGGCTCGTTTTGCAGAGCTTTTAAGTGAGCCGCTTTTCTCAGGAATTTATAAGCTTCTCTGAGTCCTTCAGCTTCACGGGCAGTCAGGTAGCCGGCTTTTTCCAGTGACTCCGAGATTCGAATGTTATCCGTGAAACGCGCAACCTCGGGGTGAGAGTGTGCATGGGCTAATACGGCGTATTGCATCAGAAACTCGATATCGACAATGCCGCCGCGATCATGCTTTAGATTGAAGAGGGGTTGGACTCGTTTATCCCGTCGGGATTTTGTCAGATGTTCTTTCATCTTTCGACGCATCTTGATGACCTCTTCTTTTAAGGTCGCAGGCTCCCTGTCAGTAGCCAGAATGCTTTTTCGCAGTGATTCAAATTGTGCTGTCAGCTGTTTATCGCCAGCCACTGCCCTGGCTCGGACCAGAGCCTGATGTTCCCAGGTCCAGGCTTCATTGCGCTGGTACTTTTCAAAAGACGTCAGTGAGCTGACCAGCATTCCGGAAGCACCGGAAGGACGGAGACGCATGTCGACTTCATAGAGTCTTCCGGAAGGGGTTTGAGCAGTGAGGATGTGTATGATTCTCTGACCCAGTCGTGTGTAGAATGTGGAGCTTTCTATAGGGCGCGGGCCGTCTGTTTCTTTATGGGTGGCACCATTATGCACGAACACCAGATCCAGATCTGATCCAGGGCCAAGTTCAATGCCGCCGAGTTTGCCGTAGCCAATGATGATAAAGCCGGGGTCACAGATAGAACCGTCTTTACCCGCAGGATGTCCGTGCCGCTCAATCATGGTTTTCCAGGCAAGGCCGACCACCTGATCCAGCAACGCTTCGGCAATCCAGGTCAGATAATCACTTTCCTTCATTAAGGGTAATGTCCCTGCGACCTGTGCTGTCGCTACTCTCAACAGATGTGACATCTTAAAGTAGCGCAGTGCTTCCATCTGGGCTTCCAGATCATCTTCCGGAATATGCGTCAGTTGTTGTCTGAGATCTTGCTCAAGTTCCGCCTTTTCGGGTGGGTTATAAAGGTCACCGATATCCAGGAACTCATCCAGCAAGGCCGGGTGCCGGGCGATTTGGTCTGCTATCCAGGGGCTGGCTATGCAGAGGCTGATGAGGTGTTCCAGTGCTTTGGGGTTTTCCATCAGTAGAACCAGATAAGCTGTTCGGCGCAAAACGCTTTCAATAAGAGGAAGGATGCGTATCAGAGCCAGATCAGGTTGTTCACTTTGACCAATGTGCTCCAGTAGTGACGGCATGAAATGATCGAGTCGCTCACGGCTTTGGCGGCGGATTCTGGTAATGGCTTTGCCATCCCTGAGCGCTAACAGGCGTCGCCTCGACGCTTGTGGCTCTGAAAAATGGTTCTCCTGAAACTGTTTTAATTCCTCGTCTTCGGTGAGGTTGCACTGCCACAGCAGTTTCCAGTGCTCCTGTACCGTCTGCTGTTGATCGCTGGATGTTTCCGGTACAGACACGACTTCGTCAAAGTGGCTGACGACTTGCTCCCTGTGAACATCCAGCGTACTCATCAGGGAAGGCCAGTCCTGATGTCCCATGCTAAAAGCAATTCTTTCCTGTTGCTGGCTGTCCACCGGCAGCTCCTGTGTTTGCCTGTCCTGTAAGGCTTGAATAGCATGCTCAATATTGCGAAGGTAGATATAGGCGTCAGTTAACGCTTGAGTGACTTCTTCTGGCAGGTATTGGGGAGAGAGCAGGCTTAGGATAGTGAGCAACCCCTTCTCCTGTAGACTTCGATCCCGGCCGCCGTGTATCAGCTGGAATGATTGGGCAATGAACTCAATTTCTCTGATGCCGCCAGGACCCAGTTTGATGTTGCCTTCCATGCCTTTGCGCTTCACTTCTCTTTGAATCAGGGTTTTCATATCCCTGAGTGCAGAAATAGCGCTGAAGTCAATGTACCTTCTAAAAGTGAATGGCTTCAAAATGTTGAGCAGATTCTGACCTTCAGGGATATCTCCGGCAATAGCTCTGGCCTTGATCATGGCGTAGCGCTCCCAGTCTCTGCCCTGATCCTGGTAATACTGCTCCATAGCGGAAAAACTCATTGCCAGAGCACCACTGGTACCATAAGGCCTTAGACGCATATCAACCCGAAATACAAAGCCGTCGACTGTCTGGCTGTCTATGACTTTGATCAGACGCTGCCCCAGCCGGATAAAGAACTCCTGATTATCCAGAGAGCGGCTCCCACCGACGGTTTCACCTTTGTGGGGGTAAGTGAACATCAGGTCGATGTCGGAGGAAAGGTTCAGCTCTTGCCCTCCCAGTTTGCCCATGCCGAGTACGATCATCTTTTGTGGTTGAGGCGACTCACCATAAGAAGCACCCATTGGGGTGCCCCAGGTTTTGCAGGCTTCTTGATAGAGCCAGTTTAGTGCCTGATCGACGCAGGCATCGGCCATGGCAGAAAGATCCTGCGTGGTTTCCTGCATGGTGCACAGACGGTTGAGGTCGCGCCAGATGATGTTGACCATCTCCCGGTTTCTATATACCCGAAGTTGATACATCAGGTCGTTTTCGTTGAGTGCTGCGTCCTGAGTGAGCAGGTGAAGTGCCTGTTGGTGCCTGTCAGGTTTGGCTGTTTCTAACCTATCCGGATTCTGGTGGAGTTGGAAAACAAGATCCGGATGCTTCAGGCATTGTTCAAAAGCAAAATCGCTGCCTGCCCAGGTTTTATAAAGTTGAGCGAGAAATGCGGGAGATAATGAGTCAGGCCTGTCAGTCAGGTCTTTTTGTCCGACAGGTTTCCAGAAACTCGTCCCATTGTTTCTTCAGGATGGTTTTTACCGGTGCAGGGCAGTTCATTGGCTCAAGGCTTTTTATCGGCTCAAGGCTGTCATCTGGCAACTCCATTATTGGAAACCCTCTGTTGAAAGGTGGTTGAGCAGTGCTCGAACTTTGGGTGTTGAGCCACGGTGACTGGGGTACAGTGCATATAAGTCGACAGGCTCAAATTGCCAATCGGGAAGAATATTGATGAGTGTGCCTTTTGCCAATTCACGCTTTGCCATATACTCCGGCAGTTCGGTGATGCCCAGTCCTTTGATGGACATTCTCATCAGCATGGAAAAGTCATCGCAGCGCACAGTCGGCTCAAACCTCAAGGTCGCAGTTTCATCTGCGCAAAAGAGATGCCAATCGGGGCTGCGTTCTTTCGCACTCATCAACATTAATGGATGCTCTAACAAGTCACTGGGCGTTTTGATGTTATGTTTTGCAAAACCCGGAGCCGCATATAGACGCAGACGGATGGAGCAAAGTTTTCTGGCAACAAGTCCGGAGTCCGGCAAGTCTCCGATTCTAAACGCCAGATCATACCCTTCTTCAATCAGATCAACACGTCGATTGGTCAAACTAAGATCAAGTTCAACCTCAGGGTAGCATTGACAGTAATGGGCAAGGTGATCGCCAAGTAATGCCTGACCGACACCGAGAGAGGTGCACACTCTAAGGCGCCCTTGAGGTTTTTCTAACATGGATTCCACTGCGCTGCCTGCGGCTTCATATTCCTCTTTGATCCTTTTGCAGTATGTGTAGTAGCGCTGACCGATTTCAGTCAGATGCAGCGTTCTGGTGGAACGCTCCAATAGCCGCACACCCAACTGGGACTCCAGCCGGGTGATCTTGCGGCTGATGTTGGATTTTGGCGTATTCATTACTTCCGCAGCCTGAGTAAAGCTGCCTCTCTCTACTACCGTTGCGAACACCATAAGATCGTTAAGGTCAGTCATTTGTTATCAAATATTGAACAGTGTTGTGTATGAATGAATATATATCAATTTTAGATAACAAACTAATCTAGCTTCATCACTTAACGAAACAATCAAGGATTGAGCGATGGAAATTTTGACATTAGACCAACTGCCACAGGGTGGTTTCGCCGGACTGGAAGAAAAACAGGTCGTTACCGATTATCGGGTATTTGGTGCTCGCAAGCGCCCTGAGACAGCGAATGGTATTGGCAACTTCGTTTATCTTGCTGATGCCAGGTTCTTGCCTCATGGTGAGACAGGTATGCACCCGCATCATGAGATCGACGTCATCAGTGTCATGGCAAAAGGTCGCGTGAGTCATGGTGGATCTCTGGAACATGGAAGAGGCCTGATCACTGGAGAGGCGCAGGCACAACGAGCGGGTGGAGAAGGATTCACACACAACGAAGTGAATCCGGATGGAACGGCCAATCAATTGATTCAACTCTGGGTTTTGCCAGAAACAGAAGGTGAGCCGGCGGGCTACAAAGCTTATACCCCCGAAGCCAACGTCAGGACACGTATTTATGGAGGAAGCAAAAAACAGACGAAAACGTTTGATAGCCACACCGTGATCGAAATGGTTCAGGCTACAGAGGAGTATCAGACACAGCATAGTGGCGAAGTTATGGCTTACCTCAGTACCGGAGAGGCAAGCATCAATGACGAAACCATCCAGGCCGGCACTTTGGTGAGAACGACTGAATTGAACTTTGTCGCCCATCAGGACAGCCAGCTGATCTTAATTTTTACCGAATCTTTCTAATCAAAAAGACATAATAATAAGGACGTGATCATGACCAAAAAATACTCTGAATTTTTAACGCCAGACAACGCTGTATTGGCAATGATTGACCACCAGACAGGGCTGATGGTTGGACTGGGTGATGAACACCCGACCGTGCTGAAAAACAACATTGTCGGTCTGACCAGAACGGCAAAAGCCATTGGCTTGCCATCGGTGGTGACCGCCAGCTTACCCGAGGGGCCAAATGGTCCGGTGATGCCTGAAATTACCGACGTACTGGGTGGGGAAGTGATTGAACGTGAAGGGCAGATCAATGCCTGGGATAGCCTGACGTTTAAGCAAGCGATTGAGAAAATAGGCCGTAAAAAAATCATCATGGCGGGTGTTGTAACCGACGTATGTTTACTGTTTCCGGCCTTGTCCGCCGTCGAAGAAGGCTACGATGTGTACGCTGTGGTCGATGCCTCGGGCACCTGGAATAAAACGGTTCAGGAAGTCACAATACAGCGTTTGACTCAGGCGGGTGTCAAAGTGACGACCTGGGCTTCGGTTCTGGCAGAGCTGATGAACGACTGGCGCAGTGAATACGGTGAAGCATTGGGGAAGGTGTTGGCTGAGCATACGACCAAATATGGATATGTGATGAACAGTTATTTCGCCAGGGGTTAATAATGAGTGGCGAACGCAGCAGTTCGCCACCCAATGGTCATTGGGTGGCGCTATTTTCACAACTTGTTGAAGTAGTGTCCTTATCCGGAATTAAATAGTTTTTAAGCTGGTTTACCAGTCTTTGTAAATGAGTAATATCTTTTATATTCCTTATCGAAGAATAAACAGATTTATAAGTTTCTGTGGGTTCAGTTGTGAAATATACAGAGGGTTCTGTGGGTTCATTATCCCGAGTTATCCAGTTGCCATCTGCATCTTTAAAACAAGCCTCCCGGAAAAGATCAATTGTTTCATCTCGTTTGTTGGCGGAAAGGGCAAAGAAAATTAATGCAAAATTACCAACCGCCTCATACTTGTCTTCCAGGGATGAGCCTTGTTGAAGAATAATGTTTATACGCTCTATCTCTCGACGGGCAATCTTTTCTACAAGAGCCTCTCGATTTGTATACAAACCTTCGATGACATTTCTTGTGAACTGTTGCAAGTTAAAGCTTCTACGTGCGTGAAATGTTCTTGACATCCTGGCTATACGGGCAAGGGAGTGGGTGAAGCCAAAGCGGAAGGTATGGGTACAACTGGCACAATAATCAACCATATATTCATAGTCTTCCTCCAGGGCATTGCACATCGCAGCAGCAAGATGGACATACACGTCGCCAATTTCTTGTTTATCCACGAGCCTCATGCAATTCAGCACATGTAGTATTGGATTAACAAAAAACTTATCCAAAACTTTGAAAGGTATTTCTTCGTCGTCCTCTGAAAGATCAAGGTTGGGTTGATGAGTATTCCGGGACGGGTCATCACCTCCATGACCGAGCAACGGACGAGGTATCGGATGTTCAATCTCTCTTTGAGTATGGGAAGGAGCGTTTTGCTGGCCCCCTCCAGCCAACTCGCTACTACCGGATGGCGGTTGGACTTTACAAACGCCACGGCAGGAACCGACGTAACAATTGAAGCCGTAAGTGTGCTGTTGTTGTTCAGGGCCCTGGTTACCGCCGCCAGAGCCGGAAAACGTAAATCTGAAAAAACAGCCTCTAAGTAGGTTGTTTGATGCAGAGGCCTGCCGACCGGATGATGCTGATGGCGGGTTTTGTTGGCCACTATTTTGTTGGCCACTTTGTTGTTGACCCTGCCCGGGGAGCATCATAGTGATGATTGCAAATGGGTGATCCTGACTTGACTCCGGTTGATCCATCGGCTTGAACTGCGGCAAACAATATCTTTCCAATAGCCAGCCAAGGGTGACAAACACTTCTAATGGTATTCTTGAATAGGGTTTTGCGTTCAGAGCGGCGTCACTGGTGGTCATAATCAGTTCGTTAGCCACCAGAAAATGAGTGGCGTAAATCAATGGCCAGGAGATTGACTCAAAAAAGGAGTTTTTTGCCCCGTAACCGCCAGGTCCGGGTGGGTTGTCATCTGGCAGAAAAGTTGACTCTGCATAGCCGTTTGTGTCGGCAAGGTATAAAGGGTTACCCAATGTATGTTGGTCTGGCTTTATAGAAAAGCTCTCTTTTGAAAAGCTTCCATCCTGTTGAAACCCGACAACCAAATGTCCCTTCAATGATTCGGCCTGACAGACGACAGAGAACCATGAAAACAGTATCAGCAGCGCCATAGTGAACGAGTTTTGCATTAGATCACCTTTGATAGTCTCCTGGAGACCTTTATCATTCACCAGCGGTTTTCCGGTTGGGCTTATTTCCACAACTTGTTGAGGCAGCGCCCTTATCTGGAACTAAATAGTCTGCAAGTTGATTAACGAGTCTTTGTAAATGAGTAGTATCTTTTATATTCCTTACTGAAGAATAAACATATTTATAAGTATCTGTGGGTTCAGTTGTGAACTCTGTGCTGTATTCTGGGGGAGGATTACGGGGTATGCTGTTGCCGTCTGCATCTGTAAAACAAACCTTCCTGAAAAAATCACCTGCTTCTTCTCGTTTGTTGGCGGAAAGGGCAAAGAAAATTAATACAAAATTACCAACCGGCTCATACTTGTCTTCTATGGATGAGCCTTGTTGAAGAACAGTGTTTACACGCTCTGACTCTCGACGGGCAATCTTCTCTACAAGCGTCTGGCGATCTGTATTCAAGCCTTCGATGACATCTACTCTGAACTGATGCAAGTTCAAGTGACGTGAATCAGGTTTTGTTAACAACTCGGCCATACGGCTAAGCGGGTGGCTGAAGCCTAATTCGAAGTTATGGGCACAATTGGCACAACAGTCAACAATACATTCATATTCATTCTCCAGGGCATGGCACATTGCAGCAGCAAGATGTACGTACTCGTCGCTAGTGTCGTGTTTATTCATGAGGATTCTGTAATTCAGAAAATTTAAAATTGGACGAACGAAAAATTCAGATGAAAGTCTGGATAATGTTTTTTCGTCAACACTTGAAGGATCAAATTCTTCAAAATCTGATAACGCCCCGGTTTCTTGATGAGCAATTCTAATAAGACACTCTTCAAGGCTGGGTAAATGAGGATTTCGGGACGGGTCACTACCTATGTTACCGAACAACAGACGAGCTAACCAAGGTTCAATCTCTCTTCGAGCATGGGAAGGAGCGTCTTGCTGGCCCCCTTCAGCTAAATCGCTACTACCGGACGGGCGCTGGAGTTTACAAACGCCATTACAGGAATCGACGTGACAATTTAAACCGTATGTATGCTGTTGTTGTTCAGGGCCCTGGTTACCGTCGTCGCCAGAGCCGGAGAGCATAAACCTGAAAGAAGAGCCTTTGAGTTGCGTGGTTGATCCAGAGGCCTGCTGGCCGGATGATGCTGATGGCGGGTTTTGTTGGCCACTTTGTTGTTGGCCATTTTGTTGTTGCCCCTGCCCGGGGAGCATCATAGTGGTGATCTCAAATGGGTGATCCTGACTTGACTCCGATTGATCCATTGGGTTGAGCTGCAGCGAATCGTCGTTCCAATATCTTTCCAAAAGCCAGCCAACAGCGAAAAATGCTTCCACAGGTATCCATGAATAGGCTTTGGTGTTCAGAGCGGCGTCATTGGTGGTCACAACCCTTTCGTAAGCAACCAGAAAGTGAGCGGCGTGAATCAATGGCCACGGGATCGACTCAAAAAAGGAGGTTTTTACCCCGTAACCGCCAAGATTAAATGGGTTGTCATGAGGAGGAAAAGTTGACTCTGCATAGCCGTTTGTGTCGGCAAGGTATGACGAGTCGCCCGTCAATGATTCGGCTTGGCAAACGGCAGACAGCCACGAAAGCATTAAAAGCAGTACCGCAGAGAATGATTTCTTCATTAGATCCCACATGGATACGTTAATAGTTTGTTGCTCGTAGTGCTCAGGCATTCATTTTCTTGAGAGGAAAGTTAGACTAAGAAGGTGATAGAGCAAAAAAATAAGCGTGTTTTTTTCAAAAACAAACGGTTGCAGCGGGTAAAAAAAACCCGCTACTGCAAAAGAGTCGTGAGCTTTTTTTTGTTCTTTTGTTCGGCATCTTTGGCCTGTCAGAACATTGGCTTTTTGGTCTATTCCTTCCGGGTGGTCGAAACGTCATCCCTGATCTACGCTGTGATTCAGTTTTTGCCGGGGTGGTTATGGAAAAGTCGTTATTCTCAGAGCTAAAGCGCATTGGTATCGATGAAGAGCTGGCCAGCAGGGTCAGTGCTTCCCTTGACCCTGAATACAATGCCAGTAAAAAAGATATACTCGTCTTGCAAGAAGCTATGCTGCAAATCCAAGCACGCACCGATGAACGTTACCACGAACTGAGAATTGATATGCACAAAGGATTCACAGACTTGCGTGCAGAAATAACAGATGTTCGTAACGATGTGGCCACAGTTCGCGCTGAAATGGACTCCATGCACCGGCAATACTGGATTACCTTTGGCGGCCTCATTACCACGATTTTCAGTGTCTTTGCTGTAAACGGGTACTTCCATTAACGCAAAGGCTTATGGGTTGTAGCGGTATTGTACGCATGAAAGTTTTTTTCAGTGAACTTTATAAAAACATCCTTGTCATAGTTAAGGTTGTGTAATTTTTTTGACCCCAGGATCATTAAAAAATTCAGGCGCTGGCTATTAAGATGCTGGCTATTAATTAGTATCAGTGGATTAAGTAATTAAACTTTTCAATCACTGCTGACTTTAACTCGGGCATATATAAAATGGATAGTCCCATTGGGCAAAGTAGCTGCCACCAAAATAAAACTGCAGTAACACATGCAGTTCAATCAGACTCAAATCATTCGTATCCGGGCAAACAGCCGGATCATCAGAAAAAGGATACGCCTGTCTGGCAAGCAGTTCCAGCCGCTCCAATGGTTGCGGCAAGCGACGATGCATTAATAAAACAAAAGAAGCCACTGAGTGATTACATTGGGCATCATTGTCATTCATTACGAAATCTGATTACACAGTGACCACACCGCAACCGGAGGTCTCCCTGTTGCCGGAGAATCTGCTGGATGCAGCAGAACAGAGGCTGCTGTCAATCGCAGAACTTGATGAGATGCAAAGACATATCCGTCTGCAAACAAACGTCACTATTAACGGTAAACCTTGTGAGCTGGAAACACTGCCCGATGACACACCGCTCTTTTACCAAATTGAGCGGAAAGCCCCGTACTTCTAGTTCGGGGATGGATAGCTCGCA
>NZ_JAHHPS010000494.1:0-15122 GCF_024606275.1 Endozoicomonas sp. SESOKO4
TGATTCTGATGGCGGGTTGGGTTGTTGGTTGTGTCCAGAGCCGGGCATCATAGCGGTTATCACAAACGGGTGATCCTGACTCGCCTCCCGGAGTTCCATAGAGTTAAACGACGGTGAATCGATGTCCCAATAGCTTTTTAAAAGCGAACCGAAAGCGGCAACCACTTTTACAGATATCCCTGAATAAGGGTTGTAGTATAGTGGAGTGTCTTTGGTGTTAAGAACCAGTTCATAAGCAATCAGCAGATTCGTGGCGTAAAGCCATTGCCATGAAATCGACTCGATGATGATCGTTTTCATCACGTCACTGTCAGGTTCGGGTGATTTGCTGTCAATTGGCAAGTCAGGTTCTGAATAGCCGTTTGTGTTGGGAATGTGTGAAGATTTGTCTGGTAATGTTTGTCGGTCAAGCCATACAGAAAAGCTCTGGCCTGGAAAAACTGAACTCTGTTCAAGCTCGACAAGAAAACGTGCTGTAAAGGGTTCAGCCTGGCAAACAACAGACAACAATATGAGCAACCGCGGTGCCGCAAAGAGTGAGAGTTTAATAATTCTATCCTTGCATTCTGGTATACAGAGAGGAAGGATAGGCCACCTTATAACAAAGGATGTGAAAAGCGACGGGAATCCATACAATCCGGCGGCTGTGCCCGACCGCAGTGTATCCTCTCACTAATAGCTGGATAGACCTTATTCGATAAACTTCCGGGGTACACTCCCCCGCAGGCACTGACACACCCGGCTGCATTGCGTATAATCCGCCACAAAGCTTACTGATCATGAAAATTCAGCCTCTGGCTGGGATTTCATAGTTCGGGGCAGGCATTCTGGTCAATCACCGCGCCTCAACAATGACAGCGCCATAATGACTGTTTAGGGCAACATTTTTTGCTCCATGGCCTTACCCTGTGCACATAGCTTATTTTTAATAGCAGAAAGCACTCTCTGGTTAACACAAAAGGCTTAAGGTCCTGATAGATGGCTAAAGTAACCCTGAAAACCCTGGCCGAAATGAAACAATCCGGCGAGAAATTTACCAGCCTGACTGCCTATGACGCGACATTCGCCCATCTGGTCAGCACTCAAGGGGTTGAAGTCATTCTGGTAGGAGACTCCCTTGGAAACGTCATACAGGGTAATAGCAGTACGGTTCCCGTTACCGTCGACGACATGTGCTATCACACCCGCTGTGTAGTTCGGGCAGCCCACGATTCCATGATCATGGCAGACCTTCCTTTTGCTTCCTACGCTACCGAAGAGCAGGCAGTGATCAGTGCTGCCAAAATCATGCAGGCCGGTGCCGAAGTGGTGAAACTGGAAGGTGAAGGCTGGTTGCCTCCCATCGTGACCCGTCTCCGGCAACAAGGTATACCTGTCTGCGTTCATATGGGGCTGACCCCACAATTTGTTAATGTCTTTGGCGGCTACAAAGTACAGGGTCGGGAACAGGAAAGAGCCAACAGCATGATTCAGGCAGCCATCGAGCTTCAGGCTGCCGGTGCTGCCATGTTACTACTGGAGTGTGTGCCCAATGATCTGGCACGGGAAATCACTAACGCTGTGGAAATCCCGGTCATTGGCATTGGTGCCGGAGACGGAACCGATGGCCAGATTCTGGTTATACATGACATGCTCCACCTCACTCCGGGTCGCAAGCCCAAGTTTGTCAAAAACTACATGCGGGACAGCACCTCTCCACAGGAAGCTGTGGCCCGGTATGTTGCGGAGGTGAAAGACGGTACTTTCCCGGGGTCGGAACACAGTTTCAACTGAGTTTCTCTATTCAGTCAGGTTCCTGAATGATCTGGCTGAGTGGTATGATCAACACTATCCTGAAACCGCCAAAAGCCAAAAATACTGGTTTTTTTAAGTCACTGACCGTCTGGTTACTCACAATGAAAACACTTCATACCATCGCTGAAATCCAGACTGAGATAGCAGCCTGCAGAGCTGAAGCGAAAACCGTCGGTTTCGTGCCAACCATGGGTAATCTGCATGGCGGTCATCTGACTTTGGTCGAAAAAGCCCAGGAACTCTGCGATGTGGTCGTTGTCAGCATTTATGTTAACCCACTGCAGTTTGGCCCAAATGAAGACTATGACTCTTATCCTCGTACTATGGAGCAGGATCAGCAGCTGCTGATCGAGCAGGGAGTAGACCTGCTCTACACCGCCCAGACGACAGAAATTTATCCTGAAGGCAGCGAACACCACACCCACGTCACTGTCGAAGAGCTTGATGGCATGCACTGTGGTAAGAGCCGTCCGGGCTTTTTCACTGGCATAGCGACTGTGGTCAGCAAACTGTTTAATATTGTTCGCCCCGATGTGGCTGTATTCGGGGAAAAAGACTTTCAGCAGCTGGCAATTATTCGCAAAATGGTCAAAGACTTGTGCATACCTGTTGAGATTGTTGGTGCACCTATTGCCCGCGAAGATACCGGACTGGCTATGAGTTCCCGTAACGGTTATCTGACGCAGAAAGAACGTGAAGAGATAGCTCCTACACTTTATCGCTGCCTGCAATCTGCCCGTGAGGCTATTCAGGCAGGTGAGCGTGATTATGATCTGCTGCGCCGTGACGCTTTTGCAACAATGGCCCAGGCTGGATTCAAGCCGGACTTTTTCAACATCAGCAGTACTGCCACTCTTCTGCCAGCAGGCCCTGAAGATCAGCAGCTAGTAATTCTTGCAGCCGGTTACCTGGGCAAAGCCCGACTGATTGATAACATTACTATCAATTTGTAATGACCCGAATACTGCCGACTGTTGTGCACAACCCCGGCAGTATTTACTCACCCTCCAGAGGTTGAATTGCATCATGACCCCTCTTAAACATCTTTCCTCATCTTCATCACTGGAAACCCTGAAACAAAAAATGGCAGGGACTCACCTGCGAGAACTGTTTTCGGCTGACAAGGATCGATTTGAACGCTACAGCCTGGAAGCAGCTGGCCTGTTTCTGGATTACTCCAAGAACCTGATTAACGATGACGTAATGTCTTCCCTGATGAAGATGGCTGAAGAGGCCAGACTGCCAGAAGCGATTCAGGCCATGTTTCGGGGTGAGAAAATCAATAACACCGAGAAGCGTGCCGTTCTGCACACAGCCCTGCGTAGCTTTGGCACAAACCCGGTTCTGGTAGACGGCGAAGATGTAATGCCCAAAATTCGTGATAGCCACGAGCGCATGAAAGGCATTACTGACTCAGTCCATTCCGGCGAGTGGCAAGGTTTTACCGGCAAATCCATCAAACACATTGTTAACATTGGTATTGGCGGCTCCTATCTGGGTTTGAAGACAGCCATCAATGCCCTGACGCCCTTCCACGTTGATGGGCTCGAACATCACTATGTAGCTAATATTGATCCGAACGAAATTTCCGAGGTTTTCTGCAAAATTGATCCGGAAACGACCCTGTTTATCGTGGCTTCAAAATCCTTTGGCACACTGGAAACTTTGCAGAATGCTCAGGCTGCCCGTGCCTGGATGTTGGCAAAAGGTTGTGCTGAGTCCGACATTCGCAAACACTTTGTGGCTATTTCTACCAACCTCAAAGCCATTGACGAGTTTGGTATCGCCCAGGAAAACACCTTGCCACTGTGGGACTGGGTCGGTGGCCGTTACTCTCTGTGGTCCACCATTGGACTCATGATCAGTCTGGTAGTGGGCTTTGAGAACTTCCGGAAACTGCTGAAAGGCGCCTGGGAGATGGATAAGCACTTTGCCCAAGCGCCTCTGGAAAAAAACATGCCGGTTATCCTGGGTATGCTGGGTGTCTGGTATCAGAACTACTTTGGCTCAGAGTCCCAGGCCGTCATTTCCTATGATTTCTTCCTGCGTGACCTCCCGGGCCATTTGCAGCAAATGGATATGGAAAGTAACGGCAAGCAGACCCGAAAGGACGGCAGCAAGGTCGATTACCAGACAGGTGCCGTTATCTGGGGTGGCACAGGCACCAACGACCAGCACGCCTATCACCAGCTGCTTCATCAGGGTACACGACTGATTCCTGTCGACTTCATTGCCCCGGCTACCAGCCATAATCCACTGGGAGAACAGCATCCTTGGCTATTCGCCAACGCTCTGGCCCAAAGTCAGGCCATGATGCAGGGTAAGCATCTGGATGAAGTCCGTGACGAGTTAACAAAGGCGGGCATGAGCAGTGCCGATGTTGATGTTCTGGCACCTCACAAGGTGATTCCCGGCAACCGTCCCAACAATATGATTGTGCCTGAGAAAATCACTCCGGAAGTCGTGGGTGCCCTGGTGGCACTCTATGAACAGAAAGTCTTTGTTCAGGGAACCCTCTGGCAGATCAACTCTTTTGATCAATGGGGCGTAGAACTGGGTAAGATTCTGGGCAACCGGGTTTATGACCGCCTGAAAGAGAGCGGTATGACTTCCGATCAGGACAGCTCCACCAATGGACTGGTTAATCGTTTTAAGCGTTTTAATGCCTGATTAACACTGATTGATATCCTCCCTGTCCTTAAGAGGCTGTCGCAAAAGGTTGGTTACTCTCCCGTCATTCCCGCCTTCGCGGGAATGACGACCTCAGAAGCGTGGGAACGAATTGTTGGAGTTTTGCGACACCCTCTCAAAGTACGGGGTTTTACGCTTATTCGATAACAGGAACCAGACTCTATTACCGGGAACAAAGAGTTATCGTAACTAACTAATCGGTTAGTGACATTTTAACGACAAATACTTAACTTAAGAAAAAACCAAAATTACAACTATTTGCAAAGCATGGAAGCGGTGAGTTGATTCTAATCTAATCAATCAATTTCAAACTAATGGAGAAAATACTATGGAACCTGTTAGACATTCAATCAACTCGATGAATTTTACATCGCAGCCATTAAATCTGTCGGGTACATCCTATGGGGTTACTTCACAGGCTTCTGATATTGTTAAAAAACTGATGGATAAAGTATCATTCGGAATCCTTGGCACTCAGGGCGTAAAGGACGACAAAAGCAAGGTAGTGTCTGCTACCAGCCTGGCTCCGGTTCTGGGTATGCTTCTGGCGTGTATGGATGATAAAGAGAGGAAAGCATTGGTTCTGGGAATCCCTGCAGATTCCTTGACGGATGAGCTGGAGATTGAAATCCATAAAAAACTCGGTGAATTCAGCGTAAAACACGCTTATGGTGAGCATCCGGATGAAGAACAGGCAATCTCTTGCGCTAACTTATTAGCTTTTGCCAATACCCTCAATAATGAGCAGCTTAATGAAATACTGTCTGAATGTTATCAAACCGAAAAGCTGGATTGTCAAGGCCATTGGCTGGCCGATGTCACAGATGCTTACGTCAATGAGAAAACCCGGGGAAAAATTAAATCGTTGTTTGGTGGTCTTTCTCAAGGAGAACGAGACAGAATTACAGCGGTTATAGCGAATGTGATGGAGTTCCGGGGTATCTGGGAGCACGAAATGCCTAAACACAGAACGGTCCCCGGCAGATTTCTTTGCGCAAATGGAAGCATTATTAAAAACGTCATTATGATGTGTTCAACTGAAATACTTCAATTTGTTCATAACAAAGATTTTGGTGCCATTGGCAAAAAATTCCGGTCTGCGAATGGTGAAGATCTTAAATTAGTCGCAATAACACCAGCTGATTCAGAAAATCCGACGGCGATCGACAAACTTGATTATGAAACAATTGACCATCTGATTGAAAGATTAAACTATCGTGAAGTGAAGCTGGATCTAAAGCTGCCCAAAATAAAAATGACGGATAGTTGTGATACCCACTTACTCGACAAAATTTCTCAGACATTTGGAACCGACATAATAAAGGCTGAAGATTTATCAAGATTAGGCAAACCGGGAGGTCAGCAGCTGGAAATACTTCAGAAGGTCTCTTTATCTGTTGATGAAGAAGGCGCTCATGGTACAGTTGCCACTGCCGCAACAAGAAGGCTAAGGGGCATGTCCAAAGGGTGTTACTTTCACTTTGACTGCCCTGGCTACATTGCTATTGTGGACAGACAAGGTAATCGCTTGCTTGAGATGATGATAAAGGATGGCAGCTTTTTTGAGTTTCAAGGTGAACCTTAAAGACAAAAACAGAAGGCCATTGATGTCTTGCCATCCGGCAGGAGCTTGCTCTGGCGAGCAAGTCAACACTCCTCCCCGCACTGGATGTACAGGGTATCCAGTTGAGGAAAAAAATGAAATTCGAGAACGGGTTTCAATTAAAACGAATTAAGGAGTTCTTTATGTATGGATATACCAAAGACTGGCATTGGTCACGTTGGAACGACTTACACCCTTACACAAGATAATAGTGATGGGGATTCTTCGGGCTCCGGTGTTGAGGCCGTTTATCCTCAGCCAAAATTGACAGCACAACAATATAACCAGGCATCTGCTACTTTCATCGCAGATCGCATTGTTAATTCGTCTTCTGAGACAGATGACGCTAATCAAAGGGGTTGTGAGAATAGTTCCAAAGTACAGAAAAGGCCACTAACTGATGACTCAGACACAGAATCTCAACGTTGCAAGGTGATTAAAAGTGCTGACACGACTATCTCTAAAGAACCCGCTCATAATCGCCATAAATGTGCACGGCTTGCAAGGCAGTGGCTGAGTTATGACCCCATCTACCTCGACACTGAAACCACTGGCCTGAATAAGAACGCCGAAGTTGTAGAGATCAGCATAATTGACAGTTCCGGAAAGATACTACTGGACACCCTGGTAAAACCTGCAAAACCAATCCCCCGGGAAGCCATTGATATTCATGGCATCACTAATGAAATGGTAGAGAATGCCCCTGCATGGGCCGAAATCCATGACGACTTCCTTAAAGTTATAAAAGACAGAACACTGTTAATGTATAACGCTGACTACGACAAGAGAGTTATCCTGCAAAGCTCTGGCCTTGATCGTTTCGACTCCCAGTGCTCAAGGATAGGGTGCGTTATGAAACTTTTCGCTGCCTACTACGGCCAATGGAATCACTACCAGGAAGATTGGAAGTATCAGAAACTAACTGCAGCAGCAGACTATATGGGAGTGAAAGTTGAGGGACAGGCTCATAGAGCCCTGGCAGACTGCCGTATGACACTAGGCATATTGAAAACCATGGCCGCAACCACTGAACCTGTTGACATCCCCCCCGCGCTAAAGAGTGTGTCGCAAAACCTCGCAAAATCCGGTCATTTGAGATAAAGCATTTTTACCGGCCACCTCATGACAACAAGACGGCAAATTTCGCTCCAACAGCCCCTCCATGGTCTGAGTCGCTGGCAGTCCACACCAGCCTTTGAAAGGATAAGCAGACAGCTCAATAGAGATCGTGCATGGGGGGCTCGGGCCTGACGCCTGATTCCCAGTCATTCAAACGTAACATTTGTCGTGTAGTCTTTCCTGACACTCAAGGGAGAACTATGCACAGGAATACCCTTTTTCGTGCGACTCAATGGAGCTTCTTCGTTGCCTCATTGTTGTCAGGCACATTACTTCTGCTACCCTTTTCTGTTTTGCAGACAGACCGAATCAATCTCAACCAGCTGAGCTGTCAGGTTGATGTATCTATAGGTGACAAGACATTTCGCATTTATACCCCTTCAGACTGGCAAGCAGAAGCTATGGCGGCTTTTTTCTGTGAATCGGTGTTAACGGGAAGCGACTACGCTCGGGTTGAGTTATCTTGGAAGCCCAGGGAGCATCTTACGCCTGATGATCTCTTATCCCAACATTTTGATCTCCTATTCAGCCGGCCTCGAGTACTCAATGGTCTGGCTCCGGACACGCAGTCTCTCTATCAAGAGACCTTAGTGCTGCCAGCCTACACCATCTATCTGTACGGCCACATACCCATTTATCAACTATCTTCCGCAACACTATATAAACGCAATATTGGATTACTGGACGATAAGCGAAGCCAGTCAGGTTTTCTCGTACCTGAAATCGAGCTCAAAAAACGCGGCGTTGTCCTTAATGATAGTGAAACAAAGTGGTTCAATCATCGAGCCGATCTGGTTGAAGCATTTGTCAAAAACCAAGTCGATTTTATTCCCGCTATCGGTATTGAGCCTGAACTGACCGACTGGCCACCTGAGCAGCGTTTTGAACTGAAAACCATTCCTTCTGCGGGAAGCTGGTACCTGTCCAGAGCATTGAGTCAAGCACTTAGATGTGAAGCCAGTCAATCTTTACTCGAGAGGCACCAACAGTCTCCTGTCATGGGTAATCTGCTAATCAAAACTACTATGGCAACGGATGCCTGCTCATAGCAGCACACTATTTACGACTATGAACACCTATCACGCCACGCCAAATCAATACCGCTCATGTGCACTGTCACTGGTCATCACCTGCCTGATATTCACATTGCTATGCCATGCTAACGAGCTAGCACTTAATTATGTCATACAGTCTGCTCTTGAAGAGTATTTACCCGACGCACTCAACGCCGCCCTGGTAAATAGTTACGATAAGGAGGAACTTTTAAAACGCAGTGCAATGACATTGAAAGCATGGATAGAGAGCGCAAATATAATATCGCTGGCCAATATCTCGATGTTCAGTGATATTGAGGTTTTAGAGATATCTCTAACTCCAAAATCCTCACCACAAGACTCAGATTTATCATTCTATTTAAATAAGCAGGCCTTTAGTCTGGATTGGCAGATTTCTGTCGTTCATTCTGAGATAGCCCTGTTGCTGATGGCAACGCTTAGTGCTCTTGCAGGGCTCGTTTTCTATCTCCAATTGCACCGAACAGGCAGACCGGCCCAGATAAAATCGGCAACCAATGCAGTACCAGAGAATAAACCTATTAGCTCGGAGCACGAAATAACAGCAGATAGTAGTGAGGTGAGTGGCGTGCTTACGAAAAACACTGAGCCGGCATCACCTCATGTTTCTTCTGTGACTAAAGCCGCGCTCAACCTTTCCAAACACACTGTCAGTATTGGTGACAATACTCTCGAAATGTCTAAGACCCCATTTTTCTATTACTACTGGTACGCCAAGCGTAGCCTGGATGGCCTGCCTGCTTATATCAATCCTTGCAGTACCAGACCCGATACAGATAAAGGACACGAGTTAGCACAGATCATGCGTTCTTACAGGGGGCATGCGCGAGCAATCAATGAACTAGAGCAACACGGTCTGAAAGCCAGAACGCTTGATCAAAACCGGAACAAAATTAAAGAAGAAATGAGGGCGCACTTTGGCGACTTGGCCCAAGCGTACTTGTTCGTAAAAAGCAGAGACCAAAAAACCGGGCGCTATCAACACGCACTCATGGATGATAATTTTTTAATAAAAACAATCAGTTAAATTTAAAGATATCTCTAAAAGCTTAGAAAGCTTGTTTTAACATAACCGTCATCAATCCCTTCTAGCTTGGTTATCAACTTTCAAGCACACAAAGGGATAAACTATGAACACCAGATTTGCTGCGTTGGCATTGGCCATCGGTTTAGGGGTTAGTGCCCAAGCAAACGCAATGAATATTCTTTTGACCAACGATGACAGCTGGTCGACAACCAATATTCAGACGCTACATGCTGCTCTCAAGGCGGCAGGTCATGACGTCATCATGTCGGCACCATGCACGGGGCAAAGTGGTAAAGGTGGTGCTGTCCACTTTATGAAGTCGGTCTCGGTTGATCGCACGCAAATCGATAAAGACCAGGTCTGTGTCGGTGACACAGACGCTAGCGTTGCATTTGAAGACTATGTCGAAGGTACGCCGGCCATGGCTGCGCTTTACGGTATTGATGTGTATGCTAACGAACGCTGGGGTAAACAGCCTGACCTCGTTATTTCCGGCCCCAATGAAGGCAACAATGTTGGCTTTTCAACCAACATGTCCGGCACCCTGGGGGCAACAAACGCAGCTATCGCACGTGGTATTCCTGCCATCGCCGTCAGCGCTTATGACGGTGAGGCAGACAAAGCGCCTCATGTTGCTAACATTGTCATAGAACTGCTTGATAAGCTGGTTCCCCAGACAAAAGATGGGGCACCAATACTGCCAAAATTCACGGGCCTCAATGTCAACATTCCTGAAGATCCTGCCAATCACCGCGGTTTCAAACACACCCAAGTAGGCTGGAATGCGGGCCACGACAACATGATCGTCAAGTTCACTGACGACTTGTCATCAAGTGACATGCTCATGGGTTATGTGGCAATCGAATTGATAGAAAATGATCCAAGCCTCACCATGGATGAAGCCATGTCCATCGCCAAAGAAATGTATAAGGACAAAGCAGGTATCAGCATGGATTCTGACGCTGAGTACGCTGATCAGTCTGAAAACAGTGAGGGCATTGCTGTCGGCCAGGGTTATGTCACCATCAGCGCTATTCAAGCCAATGTCCAAGGTTCTGTTGCCAAGTCTGAGTGGGTTCGCTACATGCTCAACGAATTGTTTTAAGGAGGCAGCATGAAAAAGCTTTTACTGCTAAGTGCTGCCGCCACCGTTCTGGCAGGCTGTAACGATAGCACGGACGACAACTCGACTATGAGTCAGAGCGACTTTGTGTCCGAATATCAAGGTCAATATGTGGGCAGCCAGCTGGTCGACCAGGAGCCGGTACATCTCGGGCTCACTGTAAACGAAGGTGCATTCTATCTCACTGTAACTGAAGCTGATGAGTCGTCTACCGTTTACACAGGTGACTATAACGAACAAACGAGTAGCCTGAGCTTCAATCAAGGTAATATTCAGTGTCAGCTCGGTGATGTATACCGTTGCGAGTTTGATGGAGACTCGTTTGAACTCAGAATGCACAGCCCGGATGACTGGATCGCAATTGAAAATGTGAGCGGCACATACAGTAATTCTGCTGGTGCCACCTTGACCATTGTTCAATCTGGAGAGCAGGTCTATTTTGAGCTGCCAGACTGCATGCAGTATGGACAAAAAATGGGACCCAATGAAATCAAATTCGACGCTGGCTTCTGCTTTAATCAAGACGAAATAGCGATGATCGAGCCAGAAACTCTTGAGGCGACTGGTGACACACTTAAGGTGACATCGACCAGTCCTTTGCTTGCGGGTTACTGGTTTAAAGGTTAGACGACATTTACCCGTCAACCACTTCAAAAAAAGCCGCCCATACAACCCTGTTTGGGCGGCTTTAATTTTCGATGGCTTTTTGACCCAACAAGGCAACGCTTTACTGCTGCGGCGGCAATAAAATCGCCTGCATCTTCAAAAGCCTGTCTTCAAGCGCTTGCTGATCCGGATCCGCTTCAGACAGTTTCTCTCTGAATACACCTACCAAATCAAGAAATGCCGTCCTGAGTACTTCATTCTGCTGGCTCAGGTCCTGATTCTCCTGCATGACAGCTGGCATGTCTCTTTCCAGGCGAAACTCCAGATCCTCCAACTTGCTCCTCAAGTGCCTCGCTTCTGTTCCAAGCTCAGCATTTCGACGCCCGGCTTTTTCAGCAAATTCACGGGCTTCGTCCAGCTCAGCCTGTGTATCAAGCTCAATCTGTGCCTTTGCTTTGGTCAGTTTCCTGACCTCTTCACGCCACTTTTTCTCCTCTTCTTCCCGGTCACTTGCCATATGTGCAAATTGCTCATTTTCGGCCTTAAGCTCTGTCAGTTGCTTCCTGATTTCTCCCACTTCCAAGGCGGCCTGACGGGCTCGCATTTTATGCTCTTTCTCATGATCTTGAGCCATTCTGAGTGCTTCCCTGAGCTCTGAGATTTGCTGTTCCAACTCATTCTTTTTCCTCATAAGATCCTGATATTCAAAGCGAGAGACACCTCGAGGACCATGAGCCTGAAGATCGGTCAAACTTGTTTCATCGATCGTAGAAACAAGCTGAGTTAAAGAATTGGGTTGATGTGTGGCGGTACTGAGACTGACATAGGCTCCTTCATCGTCAAACTCAACGCCTGACTCCCGGAAATCAAAACCAGGGCCAAGCCTTGGAGCCTGCCCGCTGTTTTCGGACAAAGCTTTCAACCTGTCAATTTCAGCCATGGCCTCAGCGTGTTGTTGCTGCAACAGCTCCAGTTGGCTTTTGGCAGCATTGTAGTCTAATTGAAACACTAATTTAGCCGCCTCTTCTTCATGAAACTTTTGCCGGGACTCGTCCAAATCCTGCCTGAGCTGTTCAAGCTGAGTTCTGCGTTCTCTCTCCCCCCGGGAAAGCTGAGCCTTTTGATCAGAGATCTCCTTGTGCTTAAGCTTCAGCTCCTGCTCAATGGTATCGGCTTTTGAGGCTTTCTCCCTCAGCATGGCTACCTCACTTCTCAGCTCAAGCCGTTCTTTCTCAATTTGCATTTTGGCCTTTTTCTTCTCATCCGTAAGTTGGCGGACCTCTTCAGAGAGCGTGTCTACCTGTTGTCCCAGACGAACAGACTCACTCTCAAACTTTTTATAGCCTGACTTGGCTTGAGCCGCTTCACTGATCGCTCTCTGTTCCGCTTCGGACACGTTGCTCAGTTTTGCTTTCACGGCAATAAGCTGCTGTGTCAGTTCACTCACTCTATTCTCAGACTGGCTATAGTCCTTCCTGAATCTTGCTTCGGATGACTGCAGCGCATCTTCAGCTTTCTTTTTGTGAAGCTTCAGTTCAGTGACCTGAGCGGTCAGCGACTCTATGTGCTGCCTCTGTGAACTCTGGTCTGACTGAGGCTGACTGGAAGCCAGTTTCATTTTTGTTTCTGCTGCCAACAGCTTCTTTGCCATAACCTCTAAGCTCTTGACCTGTTCGGCGAGTTCCTTGTCCGCTTTATGCTTATCTTCCATGTGTCTGCGCAATCCAGCTTGCAGCGTTTCAACCTGCCCTTCCAGAGTTGCCTTGGCGGTATTCCACTGCCTGGATTCAGTCACCCAGGCTCTCACTTCACCCTCTTTCTTCTGCAGCGCTTCCCTTGCGCTTTGCTCTGCCATAGCCGTCTTTTTCAACAGCGACCGGGTCTGTCGCAGATCAGTCTGAACCTGGTTGAGCTTCTCTTTGCTGGCTTTCAGTTCAGTTCCCGTGACTCTCAGTTGTTCAAGTTCTGTCTTCTGCTGATTCAACCAAACTTCCAGCGCTGAAATACGACCGTTAGAACCTTTTAGCCGGGTTTGGGTATCCTTTAACTGTTTTTCCAATTGAGTTTTTTGAGATTCAAGCTCGGTTAAACGCTCTTCACCCAGTCTGAGTGCCTGCTCCAGTCTTTGGCTTTTTTCAAAATACCCGGACGCTTTTTCACTCTTCTTTTTCATAGCAAGATCGAGAGACTTAAACTGGGTCGACAGCTCGCGGTAATGAGCTGTTTCTTTCTCGTACTCCGCCTTCTTCTCTTCCAGCTCCTTATAAAGCTGGATATTGGCATGACTGGCCTGGATTCTTTCATCAGAGACTTGACTGGCGAATTGGGCTCTAAGACGACGCACCTCAGTGTCAGAAGAAAGTTTGTCGGCCTGCAACTTGCCACTGCGCTTTCGCTCTCCATCCAGTTGGGATTGCAGCTGTTCAATCTGAGTTTTCAGGAGGTTCAAACCTTTTTCGGCGTTCTTTGTCTCATCCATGACTTTCGTCATTTCTGCACAGTGGTTTTTTAACTGCCCTTCAACAATCAATGCCCTTGCACTGGCCTGATCTCGCTCATCCCTGATTTTATTCAAATCTTCCGTCTGTTTTTTTGTCAGCGTTTCTAACTGATCGTTTTTATGCTGCAACGCTGTCAGAGTCTCCAGAACGTCTGGTGCTGATCTGAAGCTGGCTTCTGGACTTTGCAACTCTGTCTGCAATCGAATGTTTTCAGGCCCCGGTCCGGAAACTGGCCCCTCCGTCTTTTGCTGATCCCGTAACTGGGCAGTGAGCTGGTTTAGTTTGAAATTCAGTTGGTCAGCACGTTCGGCGTCTCTAGCTTTTTGATCATTGAGTTTATCAATGGCTTTCTGAAAGATACTTATATGACGGTGGGCTTTGGATAAATCTGCCTTTAAAGTACTGACTAATTTATCAACACCTCTCATTCTGTCCTGCTCAGTCAGCGCCTGAATCATTTGCTTTTCATTGTGTTCAGTCTGTCGTGTAAGCTCCTGAACTTTTCTATCCAGTTCATGAGCTTCCTCACCTTTAGCTTGAATCATTAAAGTCTTCTGACGCAACTCATTCTCAAGTGAGCGAACCTGGTCACTCAAAACCTTAAAGACAGCCCTTGGTAAGTTTGGATCACACGCTTGCGAATGCCGCTGATCTCTTCGCTGGATTTCAGCAAGGAAGGATTCATTTAACGTTCCGAATTCATCCAGAAGCTCATTAGCCATTACCTGTATCGCTTCCTGATCCTTAAGCTGACTTCTTAACGCCTGGTCATAGAAGGGAATATCCTTTCCTAATGAAACCTCAGTCTGCCTGACAGTCTCCAAAACTTCACAGAGCTGGGCATGCAGCTCGCAGATGCGCTGGTAATCCTTCTGAATACGCTCATCCATTTTCTCCAGTTCAGCCTGAACGTTAGCATCAATGGCCCCGGCAGGCGTGTTCCAAAAACTACCCAACCAGGATGAAGACGCCGCTACCGTCCGTGACTCCAGAGATTTACTGCCATTCAGAAAACGACTTCGCACAGGCTGCTCTGGCAACTCTGATACAATTATTTCTCTCAGCAATAGGCTAAACGTGCCTTTAAGAACACGACACCGTTTCAATGCATATTCCGCAGTATTGCCGGAATCGTTGCCGAGCCTCCCGTTGGTTGCCTGAACAATAGAACCTGGCAAAACCAGCGGTCTTCCTAAACTTTGGGGATCATTCATGGAACTACTCCTTTTAGAGGTTTTAGAGAATTCATAAATGATTTGACTCAGGGCATTAAGACTTGTTCCCCGGTAAGATCCTGAATAACTTTCTTGTTAGCTATCCTGACTAAATTTCTTCAGCCGTAGAGGAAATCCGCTACTCTCGCCGTAACATGATCGACAAACCCATTTCCTTCACCGACATTCATGGTCATCTGGACAGTAACATCCGTCCTCAGACCGTCCTGCTGCTGAGAGACAGATAAAGAAACCAACTTTCAGTTTGCTGATCCTTTTTCATAATCACAGTCCTGCTTTCTTGTTAGTTGCGCTTACATCAATGTCTTGAACTTTTATCCTGGAAGCAACTCAGAGTTACTCAAGTACAT
>NZ_JAHHPS010000495.1:0-1881 GCF_024606275.1 Endozoicomonas sp. SESOKO4
AGACCAATTTATTGCAACCGCAGTAGGACAGCCTTAAGTCCGACAGGCTGCTAGCGCTTAATGCAGACTACTGATTATTTAACCAGATCTTCAGGTGGGTATTCCAGATTGAGCTTTGCACCCAACATTTGTTCCAGGTCGGGGATCAGGAAAGAATCCTCTTCGCAGGCAAAGCTGATACTGGTACCACTGGCTCCGGCCCGGCCTGTCCGGCCAATACGGTGGACATAATCTTCAGGATCCTCGGGCAGGTTATAGTTGATCACATGGCTGATGCCATCAATGTGAATGCCCCGACCAGCAACATCGGTGGCCACCAGGACCGTCAGCCTGCCACTCTTGAAGTTATCCAGCGTTTTGAGTCGCTTCTTTTGGGGGACTTCACCTGAAATCTGATCCGCTTTGAGGCCTCTCTTTTGTAGCTTCTCGGTCAATCGACGAGTTTCATCTCGCCGGTTGGTGAACACAATCACCCGCTCCAGATTGTTCTGATTGATCAGGTTGATCAAGAGAGGGACTTTTTGCTCATTGGTGACGATATAAACCTTCTGGTCAACAGTCTCTGTAGCAACACTCTCTGGTTCAATCTCAACTTTAACAGGCTGCCAGGTCCACTGTTCACCGAGCCTTAATACCTCATCCGTAAAGGTGGCTGAAAAGAGTAGGGTCTGACGATCGCCAGGGCGGGGCGTCATTCGGATAATGCGCCGAACCTGAGGAATGAAGCCCATATCCAGCATTCGGTCGGCTTCGTCAATGACCAGCGTTTCTGTCAGGTCCAGATGCAGGTCTTTGCGTTCGCAGTAATCCAGAAGTCGGCCCGGAGTAGCCACAAGGATATCGATGAAGCCATTACTCATTCGGCTGCGCTGCTTCTCATAATCCATTCCACCCACAACCGTCAGTACGTTCAGGGGCAGGTATTTGGTCAAGGCTTCAGCATCCTGACCAATCTGCAATGCCAGTTCTCGGGTAGGGGCAATGATGACCGCACGGGGTTCACCAAGATAGCGTTGATCCGGTGGCGGGATATCGATCAATTGTTTGATGGTGCTGACGAGAAAAGCGGCTGTCTTGCCCGTACCGGTTTGAGCTTTACCAATAGCGTCTCTGCCAGCCAGTGTGCTGCCCAGTACTTCTGCCTGAATGGGGGTGCAGTACTTGAAGCCCAGTTCCTGGATGGCTCTCATCAGTGGGTCAGGCAGATCAAAGTCATGAAAGCGGGTTTTACCCTGTTCGGGCTCTACCTGGAACTGGCTGATATGCCAGGAGGGTTCGGTCTTCTTGTCGTCTGAGCGATGAGAGTTGTGAGAATGATTACGTCGAGCAGTGTTCCGAGACTTTGGGTTTCTGGATTGAGTGCCGACAACTTTACTGTTTTTCTTCCCGCGCGGGGGCTTGGAATAAGGATTTTTTGGTGCCGGTATAGACTTTTGCCCACCGGATGAAGGCGCTTTTTTCTTTCTGAAAAGACCTAGTAATCCACTCAATGCTTTAATCTCGTTGCAATACTATATCGTTATCCCGGCCTGCAGCTTGGGGCTGACATGTCCTGAGTGCGTCTCGGGACCGGGGATTGAATCTGCTGACGACGGGTATCTCGGCCCTGGTGTTAAAAAGTCGGGCAAACAGAAAGAGAAAGAGGCCTTCAGGTAGCTGTCTGTTAACAGTCAGGTATCTGCTCAGCAGCAGTGCGCCGCAGGAAACTGGATTCAAAAGGCTGCGGCATTCCAAAAGGATTCTAAGGTATCTGGCGGGTGATTGCTAAATTGATTGCTCATAGGTGTCGCTATCGGGATGGTTGTCCTGCTCTTCGCTCTTTCTTTTGCGCATGTAGAATTTGTTCAGCTTGTCCTTTTTGCTGACTTTTCTCTTTTTTCT
>NZ_JAHHPS010000496.1:0-3101 GCF_024606275.1 Endozoicomonas sp. SESOKO4
ACTGGCCCGATCCCTGGACACGCTGGTTGAAGGTATTCACTTCCCGAAACACTGTGATCCTTATCTGCTGGGTTATCGGGCGTTGGCCGTTAATCTCAGTGATCTCGCCGCTATGGGAGCAAAACCCCACAGTTTTACACTGGGCTTAACCATGCCTGAATCGAATGATGTCTGGCTTCAGTCGTTTTCTGACGGTCTGGCAGAGCTGGCATCAATCCATCAGATCGGGCTGATTGGGGGTGACACCACTCGGGGGCCTTTAACCCTCTCGATACAGGTGCAGGGTACATTACCCGAAGCCAATGCTCTGCGGCGCAATGGCGCTCAAGTCGGGGACCTGATATATGTCAGCGGTTGTCTTGGGGATGCTGCCGGTGCATTACCTGATGTTTTGAGAGGCCAGAACCCAGGAAGCGTTCGCACCCTTGAACAACGCCATCTTCTGGAACGTTACTATCGACCGACACCCAGGATAGCATTGGGTCAATGGTTGCTGGAAAATGGCGCCACGGCTGCCCTGGATATTTCTGATGGTCTGTTGGGCGACTTGGGCCACATTCTTAAAGCCAGTCAGGTCGGTGCTGAAATCAAAACGACATCGGTACCCGTCTCCAAAGCGCTGGGAAGTTTGATGGGTCCGGAGAAATCCAGAGAGCTGGCGCTGACCGGAGGCGATGATTATGAGCTGTGCTTTACATGGCCCGATCGAAAAAAGTTACTGCTTCCTGACAGCTTAATGACAGATAATCCTGTAACCTGCATCGGTCGTATAACTTCCGCTTCCGGGCTGGTGGATGCAGAGACGGCTCAGCCCCTTTCTCCCCGAGCCTATCAGCACTTTTAGTGACTTCTTTTTTATGAAAGAACATTCTTTCATGGGCTATAGGTACTTATGAGTAAAACACCTTCAGTCTGGAAAAATCCGGTCCACTTTTTTGCCTTTGGTCTGGGTAGTGGCTTGTCGCCTGTCGCACCGGGAACCTTTGGTACCGTAGCGGCCATTCCCTTCTATCTGATGTTCCAGTACCTGCCGCTCTGGAATTACTTTCTGGTACTGGTTGTCAGTATTGTTCTGGGTATCTGGCTGTGTGGGAAGACCTCTAAAGATCTGGGTGTCCATGACCATCCGGGTATTGTCTGGGATGAGTTCGTCGGTTACTGGATCACCATGCTGGCCGCTCCCAGTGGCTGGGAGTGGGTGTTGGCCGGCTTCATCCTGTTCCGAATCTTCGATATCTGGAAACCCTGGCCGATCGGTTGGTTGGACAAAAAAGTGCATGGCGGTCTGGGTATCATGATAGACGACATCGTTGCCGGTATTTTTGCGCTTATCTTTCTTCAGGTGATTGCTTATTTTGTGCTGTGATGGTTTGCTCCCTGCTGAGTCTCAAAGCCATCATGTTGAGTGAAGGCATTGAGATACGGCGGGTGTTGGCACCCCATTTCCCGAAAGTGGAAAAAACCTGAATCTGAAGCTGCTTAATAAGACTTTTTAGTCATCATCCGGATGTCAGAGTCTATCGGTAGCTGAAAGTCCACAGTGGACAGTACAATATTATCCACTGTATTTATCAGACGAGCGTTGATGTAAACGGTCTGACTGCCAAGCGCATAGGTTCCAGTCAAAATTGCATCTGCGTTGTAATCTTTGCTGATAGCGGCAAGTTGGCGAGATAAAGTAAATTCGCCCCCTCGTTCATTACTGATAAAAACACTGTTTCGCATTTTGATTTCAATCAGTTCGTAACCCCGGTCGGACAGTCTTGATGAAAGTTGCTCAGATAAAATTCTTCCCAGTGTTGAGGTAGCGCTCAAACTATCGATATCGGCCAGACTGGTTGACAAAATGGTGGAGCCTTCTGGCAATAAGTCACTGGCTTTGGAGTGTAAAGTTGCAGCCGCAATTTTACTGATTCCAACCAGATCTATGCGCGGTGGCTCTTCGTAAACGGGTTGGCTTTCACAAGCTGCCAAGAAGAGAGAAACCAGTAGGATAGACAATCGGATAAGTATGGCTTTCATCTCACAAACCTCCCGCTTCTTGATCTGTCAAACTAACAGAACCTGGTGTTTTGAACTGCTTAACAGATTGATCTGTTATGTAGTAAACATGGGTTTCTGAAAACTGGATGCTACTGCCTTCCTTGACTCTTGTTGTCACGGCAATTTCAGAGTTTGTCCGGCTGGACTTACTGCTCATATATTCAGCCGCAACGACCGCAGGGATCACCCCGTAACCATTGGTTTCAACGATAAACCAGGCACTTGCAAGTCCAATAGACATTGGGAACCCGGTGCCTTTGTCCCTGTCATTGGGGTGACGAACAACATCGACATCAATTTCCAGCTCTGAAAAAGTGGGTGAAGGGGAAAGAGTGACATCCACATCTTTTTTGACCAGCTCACTGACCAGTTGCTTTGAAAATACTTTTGAAAAATCAGTGCTAAAACGACTTTCATCAATGTACAAAGACTTACTGAGCAAATCACCATCCTTTATCAACTGGTCTGAAAGATGATTAGCGATCACCCCCCAATGTTGAGCAGACTGGAGTTTTGTCTGGGAGGTTTGACTGACACTGGAGGCTTTAGGAAGCGGGCTACAGGCCGTTATGCAGAGCAGTGAAAACAACAGCGGTAGATAATGGTACTTGATCATGTCTCTTTAGATTCTTCTTTATTAGGCGACATATGTACGGCTAACTCTACCTGATATGAAGTCCTGTGTCTCTTGGTTTGTACGAATAAATACCTATAATTCTAAGGGTGTTTTTGGTTTTTGTTGTTTGTACGACGATGGTAACTATACATCGCTGTCATTCACCTATTCGGCAAAAATTTATTCTTTTGTACGGCATAAGTCGCAATTAACTTTTCGGCAGAGTTCAACGACTTGACCCTGATGCTTTCGGTGCGCAAGATAGAGCCTAAACAGAATTGGGTTATAACCCGCCACGGGTAATCAATACTAAAAAATAGAATGAAATCAGTGTTCTCTTTCAGGTTCTTTGCTGGAGTGTTTGCCAGCCTGTCATGGTTCTTTTCTGTCTCTTCCCATGCCGTCGATGTCAGTGTAGTTGCCCTGTTCCCAGACAAGGCTC
>NZ_JAHHPS010000497.1:0-2454 GCF_024606275.1 Endozoicomonas sp. SESOKO4
CAGGAGTAAAGGCACTCTGCATGAATTCCTCAGCACCCTTGTCGGACAGCATCTGAACAACCTTCCTGAACTCAGGCACCCTGACGCCGTGTTTATAGCCAATGAAGTGCTCAAACTCATCCACCAGCTGATAACCATCGACACCTCTGACGGCCTTCATGTAGTGTTCCAGTTCAACCTTGCTGATCAGACCTTCACGCAGCAGAGTGATGATCCTGTGACCACTGGCAGAATGAGTAGCGAAGTATTCCGAGAAGCTTTTCAGGCCCTCTGGTTCATGCTCAATGAAGTGAATGGCTGCTTCACCTATGCCGTGGATTTCATCGTCGAATTGTTGTGCCCCGGTGTTCATGTAAATTCTCGCCCGGCTCGCCAGCATCTGGACTTCTTCCAAAGGATTCAGAGACTGATCTTCTGCGAGCTCGAAGGTGAACGTCGCCTTAAGGTCTTTGAAGACTGCTACAATCCGACTGGCCTGATTAAAGGGCAGATTGTCCCCGGCCAGGGCCTGCAGGCGAATCGGCGCAAATTCATCGTCCAGGTCAAAAGTCTGAAGATTGGGTATCGATTTACCGTTTAGTTCTGCTGATTCTGACAGGCCAATTACGGCTTCCAGAGCCTGTTTTTTGAGGGGGTGCGACTGCATGTAGGCGTGCAAATCGGCCAGTATTCTTGCCTGCCCCGGCGTGTACTGGAAGGGACCACCTTCATTTTCGGCGGCTTCCTCCGCAGCATGCAGCACTTTCTTTAATTTATCTATTTCCGATTTCCTGACTTCTATTTCTCTGTTCAGAGTGTCCTGTTCCCCGGTCAGCTGCAGAATCTTGCCGCCACTACCATCATCCCCTCCCAGCTCCAGCTGTTTGTTTCTCAGGGCGTCAACCCGGTCAGTATAGTGGGCAGTAGGGTCTGGCTTGAGGCCCACGTTATCTTCAAGGTCTCTAAGAGTCGCTACATGAGCTTCCAGGTCTTCTTGTGCTTCTGATATGACTGCTCTTTTTTGTTTCAGGACTAATGCCTGCACGTCTCTTTCGTCTTCAAGTTTGGTTTTAGCTTTCGGATCACTGTCTTTGGAGTGGTCGATCGCCTGATTTATAGTATTCAGTTCCTCTTGTGCTTGCTTTTCTTCATCCTGTGCATGGGTCATTTCCATTACTCTTAAAGCGTGCTCATGAAGGAATTTCGTGACCTGAGCGTACTTTCTCCTGGTTTCAGGCAGTTCGCCCGCTGGATAATCAACTTCATCCTGACCATAAGTGTCCGCGTGGGTCACAATGGCATTAAAGTAATCCTCTTCTGTCAGCCTGTCAGGGTCACCGTCAACAGAGATTTTCAGTTCTGATGTGGTAGCTTTCAGTTGTTGAGCGATTTCATATTGTTTCTCTGAATCTTCTCCATGTAAAAGATCTCTGATGTCGTTTACTCGCTCTTCAGTGGTTTGCTTGTCAACCGGTGTCAGGCCTAAATTAGCCTGAAGTTTTTTCATTACCTGATCAGGCGTTGTCTTGTCCTCATCCGTGATTGGGTTAACGTCAGCAGGACCGGCAGATATCTGTCGTTTGCGACGAACGTTCTCCAGCTTGCGATAAGTAGCCTTCAGCTCACTTTCAGCATCTGCTACTGCTCTTCTGGCTCTGGCCACCTCACGATCAAGAGTGTATCGGGGTTTGGGGCCCAGGCGGGCTATTTGCCTGTCAAGTTCAGCATCGATAGCTTCGATACGCTCATGAGTGTCAGGCTGACCCGCTGTGTTTGCTACTGCTTCCAGCTCTGCGAGCTTTTCTAAAATACGATTGACCTGATCATCTATTGGGGCATCATCTCTATAGTCCTCAATGTTGAGTACGCGAGCAATGTGATTGTTTTTATATCTTTTGACCCCTTCTTCATCGACAGAGAGTGAGCCTACCAGAGGCTTTAACGTCTGGATTCTGTTTATAAGAGAACCCTTTTGTTCTTCCAGACTGGCGTCTTTTATTAAATCTACTTGCAGCTTTTCGGCCAGTTTAGCAACGGAATCCTTACCTCTTTCTATGGCAGCGAGGTTTTTACTCGTGGCGATGCCCAGCTCGTCCTCTGCAGTTTTGAGCATGCTTGTCTGCTGTGCCAAGACTCGTTCATCTGCGTCTTCGACAAAAAAGGTAAGAAGCTCATGAAGCTTTCCAGGTTTTGTCCCCGTTGTTTCGTAATTGGACGTGAACTTTTCTTTGCTGAGGGCATTCTCTATATCATCCAGTTTTTTTTCGGTGACATCATCGCCGTCGAGTATTGCACGAATTCTGTGAAGTCTTTCTCTGTTGTCATCACCTTCATTGACTTTGATCTCAAATATTTCTTCTGCAGTCTTCAGTACCTTCAGCGCGTCTTCCTCAGCTCTCTGCCTGAATTTTGTGATGGATGTCTGTAACGCCTCAGAAATGGCGTTGCGTCGGTAATAGACATCGTCCTCTGCAC
>NZ_JAHHPS010000498.1:0-40819 GCF_024606275.1 Endozoicomonas sp. SESOKO4
AGCAGTGAAAAAGTCCGTGAAGGGTATTTTCTGGCGTGCCAGTGTCTGCCTGAAAATGATATGACCGTCTCCCTGCCCTCCAGAAGCCACACTCAAGCCGCTATTACTGCGAAACAGTTCTTAAGCCCCACTGTCGTGGCCCTGACGCTCGCTCTCCGGCATCCGATGAGCTATTCCCCCGGCCAACACATCTGTATAGACGTAGGACAACAGCTGCAAAAAGAGTGTTATCTGGCGTCAATGCCAAACCTTGATCAATCGATGGTCATCCATATCCAGCGTAAGGTGGCAGACCCTTTCAGCACCTGGGCGCACGATGCTGCCAGAGCAGGACAGCGAGTCAGCATCAGCAGCCCCCGTGGATTAAATCTTTGTGGAAATCTGCTCGATACCCCTGACCAAATCCTTATTGCCCAGGAAATAGGGCTGGCCCCCTTGCTGGCTTATGCCCGTGAAGCCCTGGGCAATATTGAGTCCTCATCACATCTTAGAATTCATCTAATCCACGAAACATACAGCAGCGACGAACATTACGGTCTTGGGTCGTTGGAAGCACTCTCGCAAATGGATCAATTCAGCTACACCCTGACCACAGGGCGACAGGACTATGGACAATGGCTGGACTCGGCATTATCAGAGGCCTCATCGATTAGAGTGATTTGCGCCGGTGACATCACCTTCAGCACATCTATTGAGTACACCTGTTCTCTTCGAGCAGGTATCGAATGCATCACTTTGAACAGTGAACTTTCCTGATCCACTTTTCCCTTCGCAACCCACACTCTTCCTGTTAATCTAAAATCATCTATCTGATCGTCTCGGCAAGATTAAAAAGGTGGAATGGAAGTATGACTATGCAAGATCGAGTCAGTGACAAACTGACAGCTGCCCTGGAGCTTGAACACTTTGAAATATTCAATGAAAGCCATAGGCACAATGTGCCATCGGGCTCTGAATCCCATTTTAAAGTGGTTCTGGTTAGCCAGGCATTTGAAGACACAATGCCGGTTAAACGCCACCAGCTGATTTACAAAATCCTCTCCGATGAAATGCAAGGGGGCATTCATGCCCTGGCCCTTCATACTTATACCCCCGGTGAGTGGAACGAGCGTAAAGGACAAGCACCTGACAGTCCGGACTGCAGAGGTGGCAGCAATTGACATGCGACCTTATATGATAGGGAATCTTTCTGGGGTGGGATTGTCTGAGTAAAGGAGCTAAACAAACAACTCATTTCCTTGAAGAGGCATTTAAAATGAATAGTGTGACAGGAGATAATGTGCACGGTAATTCCAATAGTATTCCCTCAAAGGGCGAAACGCTTGCGGAATTTCAAACACGAGAACCGGTGAATTTCGGACAGTATCAGGTTAAAGTATTGATGACTTATGTCGACAGTATGCATTCTGCGAAATTTACCCAATATGTTGGAAAAGATGTTAAAAATTTCGATTCACGTCGAGAAGCATTGGACTCCGAACAGCGATTAATTCCCGGACAAATCAAGTCTATCACCGATACCATGATAAACGGGGTCAAGCAGTTAGAGCATTATCGTTCTCTGGATTACATTGAACCCAGGTATAATCCTGATAATGTTAAGAATGAAGAAGCGAAAGAATTTGTAGTCGCTGTGATGGAAGAGATTGCAAGTGATATTAAGCAAGTTGAAAAGCATATTGAGCGTTCATCTTCTGCGGCAACCAATGCCAGTCAAGCAATCGCTCACCAAGAGGAGAGGCCCTGATAACAATGTGCACTACTTCGAAATATCCAATCCAGTCCTTCTTCGATTGATTGATAGAATGTAAAATCCTTCGCCCCGGATCTGAAGTGGAGAGCCCCCGACGTGTGCGGCGGTGTACAATTCGAGCTGGATGGTCAGACCATCAAAACCTATTTCCCAAATCCCAAAGCCCGCCTGCCGGTGTTGAGCCGACAGGGTCAGCAGGTTCTGGTTCCCTGGGGTCGCCGCGAGAGTCAGCCAGGCCTTACACCACAGGGAGGCTGGGCAAGACTGGAGTCCATTAAAAAGGGTATCTGGAACCGGTTTAGCCCCAGGCCCGTCAAAATCAGCGTTGATGCTTTTATGGAAAAAGATGAAGCGGGGGAGAGCCACTGGTTTCTCCTGGAAAAACAGCAGTTTATCCAGGGGCTGATCGCTACTGATGGCCCTTTTACCCGACTGTATGTCGTGACCGAAGAAAACGAACAAAGTTGTCACAAGAGTCATCGCTGGCCCAGAGTGATCGATGCCCCGGAACCCCTCAGAGCCCCTTCAGAAGGACTCTTTTAGCAGACGATCTCGGTAAATCATACTTTTCAAAAGACAAACATTAGTAGACACTCTACCCCAGTTAAAGCAAATACCTTAATCAAACAACGGCTCGCACCATGACAGCTTATAAAAAAATTCGCCGACTTTTTACTCTGCCTCTTGCTCTGCCTTTTGTGCTTGTCAGCGCCCTGCTACTCACAGCTTGCTCAACGCAGCAAAAAATTGATACTGAAGAACAACCCTTCAGCGGCTATCTAGAAAACTATGAAAGATTGACTGCTTTTGATGATGATACCGCCATGCGCTGGGTCAGCGGCGATCTGAAAAAGTATAAAAAGGTTTATCTTGAGCCCGTCAATCTGTTCCCAAATTACAACGCCACCAATGATGCCCAGCGCGAAGTAGCCACTAAAGTCGCTGACTACCTGAACAATGGTTTCAGGGAAGGCCTGAAGCAGCGAGGAATACTGGCAGAAAAACCCGGACCCGGTGTTTTGGTTATTCAGCCAGCCATTACCGGCATTGTGTCAGAGATGAAGGATCTTAAACCCAGACAATTTGTTCTCCCCGTCGCCGTTGCCAGAACCCTGATCAAAACAGCCACCGACCGTCTGGATTACATCGTGGCTCTGTATTTGGAAGTGCAATTGAGAGATGGCAAAACAGGCAGACTGGAAGGTGAGGTGCTGCGTAAAGGAATCAACAAGCAATCGGACAACGACAAAGTCACCAAAGAAGATGTCAAAGCCGTTCTGGATGACTGGCTGGACTTCTACAGCCGTGGCCTGGACAAGCTAACCCATAAAGATCAGTAAAAATCACCAACATGGCTGCCTGTCGGGCTCATCAGGCAGCCTGCTCTTAATCCCCCCATACACTCAGGAGACCGAGGTGTGTAAACCACACTCACGGTTACCAATGACTTTGGTAGGGTCATAGTAATCTTCTTCAATGGGAAGGTCGTTCATTACCAGGTACTCTTCAACATCCAGCTCTGTCCAGTTCAACAGAGGGGCTACCCGGTAATAACCGTCTTTGGTTTCACTGACGACCTCCAAACCCTGACGAAAAGCTGTCTGGTCTTTTCTGATAGCCGTCAACCAATAGTCAGGAGAAAAACTCTGCATGGCCCGTCCAAAAGGCTCCAGTTTGACCTGTCGGGTAAACTCGTCATGCGCTGGCGTATCCACCTCTGGCACACCACCCATGATGGCATCACGATAGGCACGACTGTATTCCGGGTGATAAATCTGAATGTTCAATTCCAACGTTTGGATCAGATCCCGGGCGAAGCGATAGGTCGCCCGTGTGCCGTAACCAGAATCAATCCAGATCACCGGCAAATCCGGTTGAATCCGGGTGGACATATGCAGAATGGCAGCTTCGTGAGGACCAAAGTTAGTGGTAACCACCGGCTTCATAGCCTTTTGCAGAGCCCAGCGGATAATCTCTTGTGGCGAGCGCTCGGCAAGCTCACGGTTAATGGTCTCCAGATCCATTGATTCCCCCGAAATACTTATTCTTTAACATTTGTGTCTTGGTTTAGCCAAACTATAGGTGATGAGGTTCCCGGGAGGCAATGGATCGTCTAGAACATATCTTTCTTTGCAAATAGTGAGTTGGACTAATGCCCCAGAAACCTGTCAGATTTAAAACAATGTCAAAAAGAGGATTAAAATCAGATCTTACGTACCACATGAAGGCCATGTCTGACGGGTAAAAGAACATTATCCAGATCCGCCCTGGAAGACAGATAGCGGTTCAGCTTTGCAATCACCTCATCCCGCTCATCCAGAGGGTTCAATACACCGCCTTTCCAGAGCGCATCGTCAATAACAATAACGCCTCCCTGCTTCAGCATGGGGAGAATCAGCTCCAGATATTCAAAGTATTTTTTCTTGTCGGCATCAATGAAAACAAAGTCGAGTTCTCCCTCAATGGTAGGGATGGTTTCCAATGCTTTGCCAAACAGTACTTTCAACTTATGAGAATGGGGTGATCGGTCAAAGAATTCCTCTGCAATAGCAATGGCACGAGGATTAGTTTCACAACAATAGATTTCACCATCCTCTGGCAGGGCTTCAGCCATGGATAAAGCCGCGTAGCCGGTGAACATGCCGATTTCCAACACCCTCTTGCTGTGACTTAAGGCTACCAGCAGTTTCAAGGTTTGCCCCACCATTCTTCCCGACATATTTCCCGGATAGCGGGTCCGGTCTTCTGTCGCCTGGGCCAGCTCTTTCAGAAGTGGCGACTCACCGCCGGTAATGTCATGGCAATATTGTTCGATATCGGGATTTACAATGACCGTCATGGCCTTTCCTTCACTGCATTAACGGGCAGATTCTATCAGGAGCCTGCTGAGTAAAAAATGCCTTTTAACCGTGCCCGACTGATACACTCATGGTAGGATTTGAAGCGGCTTCCCGAACACTCTGAGCAAGCCAGGAAGGAACAGAGGGCACTGGCAAAAATAAATAGAACCTATCACTCACTCAACTCTTGCAAGGCAGTAAACCGTGACAGAAAAACCCATTGTAGAAATAAACTATTGCAGCCAGTGCCAGTGGTTGCTCCGCTCCGCCTGGCTTGCTCAGGAATTGCTCAGTACGTTCAGCACCGATCTGGGAGAGGTGAGACTGAAGCCCGGAACAGGTGGTGTCTTTGTCATCACCCTGAACGGCAAACAGATCTGGGAAAGAAAACAGGACGGCGGCTTTCCGCAACCCAAGCAGATCAAACAGAAAGTCCGTGACCTGATAGATCCTGAACGGGATCTCGGACACAATGACCGTTCCTGATTTATGCTAGTCCGGCCAAAGAGAATCTCGCTACTTCCAGCAGGCTCTGACAGCATCCAGCTACTTTCAGAAGCCCCGATCGTGTCATATCAGGGGCTTCTTTCAAACCTTCAGGAAGACGGTTAAACCCAGTCGGAAGCAGGCTTTTTGCGGAATCGGATCATTGGCAAGAACAAACCCAGCAGAATACCTATTATGATCGTACCACTTCCATAGAGATACCAGCGCATACTGCTACTCCGAATCAGCTGGTTATTTTCAGCCTCTATTACCTCAATCCGGTTTTTCAACTGTAAATTTTCTTCCATCAATTGCTTGTTCCGACGATCCAGTGCCTGAGGATCAGCGGTCGCTTCTCTCAAGGCGATAAACTCAGAGGTTTTGTCGTCCAACAGCCCGGTGGTCTCTTCAAGAGTACCTTTAACATTGTCCAGCTCATCCTCAGTGGCAGATAATCCAGATTTTAGAGCCGTGTTCTCTTTGGTCAGTTGCGAAAGGTTTTCCAGCACCTTTGGCAGACGCTCTCTGGCAGGCTCCTCGACCACCAGATACTGACGGGGGATATACCCTTCTAATCCGTCAGCCGTTCTGACCTTGCTGTATCCTTCTCCGGCATCAGCTTCGAGAACTGTCATTCTCAGTCCTGTTTTCAGACCCCGGTGCAAAATCCGGTATTGAGCACCGGGCCCTGAACGCAGTGGGACATAAACAACATCAGTAACATAACGAGTTTCAGCCTGAACCGGTTCAGCCTGAACCATTGAACCCAGTAGCACTATAGCACCAAGGGACAAAAACAGTTTGTGTAAGGATTGTTTCACGTTTTCTCTCTTAGCCAGGCTGCCCTGCTATCAGAATGCTTCAGACAGGGCGAGGCGCCTGTATACCTTAATATCAAAATGACAGACTTCCGGAAGGAAAATCAGGGGAGTACTTTCTTGAATGGCTTCACACTCACAGAACGATAAACACCAGCGGCCACATAGGGGTCATCATCAGCCCATAATTGTGCGGCTTCGAGGCTATCAAATTCAGCGATAACAATACTGCCACTGAACCCGGCCTCACCCGGGTCATTACTGTCTATAGCAGGACAAGGGCCTGCCAGAACCAGGCGCCCCCGGGATTTTAGCACCTCAAGTCTTTCCAGGTGAGCAGGCCTGGCTGTCTTGCGCAGAGACAGACTATTTTCAACATCTTCACTGATGACTGCGTATAGCATTTATTTTTCCTCGGCCTGAATATGTCTTGAGATCACCAGGAACTGCAAGACGACAAAGACAAAAGTAAGAATCAGACTGCCGAACACCTTAAAGTCCACCCAGAACTCATGGAAGGTAAAGGCGACATAAAGGTTGGCGGCACCCAGTAGTGTAAAGAATATGACCCAGCTCAGATTCATACGGATCCAGATCTCATCGGGCAGGCTGATGGCATGTTCCATCATTCGCTGCACCAGTGGTTTTTGGCCAATAAACTGACTGCCCAGAAAGGCGGCAGCAAAGATCCAGTTTACAATCGGTGCTTTCCATTTCAGGAAGTTCTCGTCCTGAAAAGCCAGAGTCATACCACCGAATAAAACCACGGCTAACAGAGTAATAAGTTGGCTCTTCTCAAGAGTTTTGTTCTTGATGAAGCTGCCACCGTAAACAATGACAGATGTAATGATCAGGAAGAAAGTGCCACTGATGGCTCCTCCCACCTCAAGAGAATATCCGGCTACATCCACCATTCTGGGGTCCATTTTGTAGACCGTAAAAAAGATGATCAGTGGAATAAAATCAATCAGTTGCTTCATATTAAACCAGTCGGGTTACCTTGTGATTTACTTGGATATTTTGCTCAGGGCGGCTCACTAGCCGAATTCAGAGCTCGCTAAATCACCCTGTAGTTTACTATGGAACGACTTCATTGCCATGCCTGACCGGATCTATCCTGCCAATTTTTTAAAAGCCTTTACCGTTCCATTGGTGGTAGAGTGTACCGACAGTTACTACTTATTTGTATCGCAATGACCCTGAATGTCGACCTCCATTGCCACACCACCGCATCCGATGGTTCCATGGGACCGCTGGAAGTTTATGAACGAGCACGTGATCAAGGTGTCGATATACTGGCTATTACGGACCATGACTCGGTGGCCGCACACCAGTTTCTAAAGAATAAAACGCTCGAAGGCCCCAGGCTGATCACCGGGATGGAATTATCAACTACCTGGTCTGCGATGGAAATCCATATTGTTGGCCTTAATTTTTCCCTGTCACACCCGGATCTTGAAAAAATCATTCATCACCAGCGCTCTGCCAGAAAGCAGCGATCACTGCTAATCGCCAACCGCCTGGTGAAGAAACTGAAACTCGATATCAGTGCAGACGTTTTGATGGATGAAGTCATTGAACTGGCCTTAAACCGGCAGAAACAAACGGCTGACGGCTTTGTTTTATCGAGAAAAAATATCCAGACAGGCCGCCCTCACTTCGCCCATTGGTTGCTGGAAAAAGGCTACATCAATGAGTTGCAGGCGGCTTTTGATAAACATTTGTCGCATCAGAAAATAGGCAACTTGAAGGCCTTCTGGCCTCCCATGGGTCAGGCCGTAGCCTGGATCAGAGCTTTGAAAGGCTCGGCTGTATTAGCTCACCCGGGAAAATACAAAATGACCCGCACCAAACTCAGGGCTCTGGTCAGGGACTTCAAACTGGCAGGTGGCCACGCCCTTGAAGTCAGCAGCTGCCAGCAACCTCCCGGACAGCGGGAAACGTTGGCCAGACTTTGCCAGAACTTTGAACTTGGGGCTTCAAGAGCGAGTGACTTCCATACCCCTGCCAATCCGTGGGTAGAACTGGGCAGAGCACCAGAACTTCCCGATGGTACCCTGCCTGTCTGGGAGAGCTGGTGGTCACCAAATGATCGCCATCAGCTTTAAATGGTGGATGTCCCGTTTCGGCTAATTCCTGCTATTTCTCAAAAAAGTAAGCAACACTGACATCTGTGTTATGAACTTTTTCCATTAATTTTTGCCGAACCTATTAACTTAGGATGAGGTTACGCAGCATGGATGCTCACTACTGTAATGATGTCTTGTTAACAATGCCATATGCCTCAGAAAATGACGACACCTCAAAGTTGACTCCTGAACAGTTAAGGCTCAAAGAGATTCAAGCACCCGCCTACTTTAATTCAAGAATTATAGAAATTTTAGAAAGCTGTACCATTAAACATCGACTGAAGCATAATGAGCTACTGGTTGAACCGTCTGTTTATGGAGAGCATGAATCAACCATTCATAAAATCACATCGGATAGAGCAATCAAAAAAATGATTCCTGATCATTGTTTACTGTCCTTCAAATATTCAGAAAAAGACATAATGACCCCTATTCTATTGAAAAGTCATCGCCTTAATGAAGATATCATTGACGGCTTAGTCTTTGACTCTTTACCCATTGCCTACTTATCAGTGTCAACAGATGAACACGAACATAGCTGTATGCATGTTGCATCAAATCATTAACTAAAACCTCCGGATCGAACAGAATCGTTGCACTACCTTGCTTCAGTGGTATGATGCGCGCTCCATTATAACTGCAAGAGAATGGCAACCTGTCGACACCCCTTTGAACACAGTATCTAAAAGACGGTTCAAAGGTGCAGGTACCATGTACACAACAGCCATGAGTCAGTTTTTCCAGATTCATCCTGAGACGCCACAGCTTCGTCTGATTCGTCAGGCCGCAGAAATCCTGAGGGCCGGCGGGGTGATTGCCTACCCTACTGACTCAGCTTATGCTCTGGGCTGCCTGATTGGTGACAAAAAAGCGGTTGAGCGCATTCGCCAGATTCGTCGATTGGACGAAAAGCACAACTTCACACTGGTGTGCAGAGACCTCTCCGAACTGGCAACCTACGCCCAGGTCGACAATGTTCAATATCGTTTGCTGAAAAATCACACACCCGGTCCTTACACCTTTATCCTGAGAGGCACCCGGGAAGTTCCCCGCCGCCTGATGCACCCCAGAAGAAAGACCCTGGGCATACGAGTACCTCAATGCAGCATTGTCAGTGCCCTGCTCAATGAACTGGATGCTCCCATAATGAGTAGCACCTTACAGCTGCCGGGTGACAATGAGCCAATGCTGGACCCATACGACATTCGTGAAACACTTGAAAACCAGCTGGATCTGGTCATTGATGGCGGTTATAGGGGTATGGAGCCAACCACAGTGATCAGTTTGCTGGCGGACACGCCTGAAATCCTTCGGGAAGGTAAAGGCAATCCGGAACCGTTTCTCAGCTGAACAACGATCACTGTACGAATCTATTGTTGAAGAAATCCGATTCCATGACCGGAATTTTTCAGTCACTCATGACTGATTTATTCATGCCGTGTAAAAACACGCTTTTACCGTCGTGCAAACTGTCGTACCCTGTCAACACAGGATTCTAACGGGAGAGCCTCTTGAGCGCTGTAGACTCACAGTCGCGTGTTCTGTCTGGCATGCGACCCACTGGCCGATTACATCTTGGCCATTATCATGGGGTATTGAAAAACTGGCTTCGGCTGCAACATGAATATGAGTGTTTTTTCTTCGTAGCTGACTGGCACGCACTGACCACTCACTACGAAGAGCCAGAAAAACTGGAAGACTCCGTCTGGGACATGGTCATTGACTGGCTGGCAACTGGCATCAATCCGGGTTCGGCCACCCTGTTCATTCAGTCCAGAGTTCCGGAACATGCAGAATTGAATCTGCTGCTCTCCATGATCACACCGCTCTCCTGGCTGGAACGAGTACCCAGTTACAAGGATCAGCAGGAAAAACTGAAGGAAAAAGATCTCTCCACCTTCGGATTCCTTGGCTATCCATTGCTGCAAAGCGCCGATATCCTTGCCTACCGTGCAGGACTGGTACCCGTCGGAGCTGACCAGGAAGCCCATATAGAGATCACCCGGGAAATCGCCAGACGCTTCAACCATCTTTATGGACGAGAGCCCGGCTTTGAGGATAATGCCGAGGCAGCCATCGGTAAAATGGGTCGAAAAACCGCCAACCTTTACCGCAAGCTCCGTCGAGCCTATCTTGAACACGGGGATGACGAAGCCTTGGCTACGGCCAAGGCGCTGTTGAAAGAGCAGAGCAACATCACTCTGGGCGATCAGGAGCGACTCTTTGGCTATCTGGAAGGTACAGGCAAGGTTATCCTGCCGGAGCCTCAGGCTCTGCTCACTGAACAGGCCCGTATGCCGGGCCTCGATGGTCAGAAAATGTCCAAGTCCTGCGGTAATACCATCAGCCTCAGGGAAGATCAGGACGGTGTTGCGTCGAAACTGAAAAAAATGCCCACAGACCCGGCCCGCATTCGCAGGAATGATCCGGGCGAACCGGAAAAGTGTCCGGTCTGGCAGCTTCACCAAGTCTATTCAGATGAGCAGCGCAGAGACTGGGTTCAAGAGGGTTGTCGCTCAGCAGGTATCGGCTGTCTGGACTGCAAAAAACCTCTGATTGAAGCGATTCAGGCCGAATTGGAGCCTATTCGCACGGAAGCCAGAGAACTGGAAAACAATCCCGATGTCGTGAAAAGTATCATTGCCGAAGGGACCGAAAAGACACGGGACGAAGCCCAGGACACCCTCAGGGAGGTCCGGGAAGCCATAGGACTGGACTATCGTTGAACACTGTGTTTCAGTGATGTAACAGCCATTGCAAAATACGGGTCAGGTTTTAAGCCTGATCATCATAAAAAGCAGTTTCACCGTCAGGAGCCTGGTCGGTCAAGCTGCTTTTTTTCAGCTAGAGGATTTACAACAGGGTGATGCATCAATGACCTCCACGGAAACCGTGGCTGAGCCCGGAAAACAACTCCCTGCAGAGCTGGCACCGGAAACTCAATCAGGCTCTGAGCCTGCAATCATTGAACACCAGATACGGGTTATGGGTCAGCCCATGGCTAAGTTGCCTGACGACCTTTACATCCCACCGGATGCCCTGCAGGTCTTTCTGGAAGCCTTTGAAGGCCCTCTCGACCTGCTGCTCTATCTGATCAAACGCAACAACATGGACATCCTGAACATAAAGGTAGCTGTCATTACAGAGCAATACATGCAGTATGTAGAATTGATGGAATCAGGACAATTCGAGCTGGCAGCAGAATACCTTGTCATGGCCGCTACACTGGCCGAAATCAAATCCCGCATGCTGCTGCCACGAGTCTCTGAGGACGAAGACGAGGAAGAAGATCCCCGTGCTGAGCTCATTCGTCGACTGCAAGAATATGAGCGTTTCAAGAAAGCCGCAGAAGATATTGACCAACTGCCCAGGATGACTCGGGATCTTCATGAAGCCAATGCTGCCCCACCCAACCTTGAGCAGGATCGCCCCCATCCGGCAGTCGATCTCAAGGAGATCATGTTGGCCATGGGAGAGGTGCTCCGCCGGTCAGAAATGTACGTCAATCATCAGGTTGAACAGGAGGCTCTGTCCACCCGTGAGCGTATGAGTGAGGTCCTGTCCATGCTGACATCTGAACGCTTCACCCCCTTTGTTGCCCTGTTCCGGCTGGAGGAAGGCAAACTCGGTGTCGTCGTTACCTTTATGGCGGTGATGGAACTGATCAAGGAATCCCTGATCGAATTGATACAGAATGAACCTTTTGGTCCCATTCACGTTAAGGCCCGGATTGACTAATGGAAGCAGAACAGCTGCAACGCATCCTGGAAGGAGCCCTGCTGGCCAGCCAGAAACCCCTGACTGAAGAAAAGCTGGCCGCCCTGTTCCCCGAAGACCTTTACCCCGAGGAAGAGCGTCCGGATGGCAACCAGATCCGCGAAGCTCTGGTGTCCATCTCTGAAGCCTGTGAGGGACGGGGCTTTGAACTCAAAAAGGTGGCATCGGGTTACCGCTTCCAGGTCAGACAGGAACTATCCACCTGGGTTGGCAGACTCTGGGAAGAAAAACCACAGCGCTACACACGGGCACTGCTGGAAACTCTGGCACTCATCGCCTATCGTCAGCCAATCACCCGGGGGGAAATTGAAGACATCCGGGGGGTAGCCGTCAGCAGTAATATCATACGAACCCTTCAGGATCGTGAATGGGTACGTGTGGTGGGTCACCGGGATGTGCCGGGTCGCCCGGCCATGTTTGCCACAACTCGTCAGTTTCTGGATTATTTTAATCTGGAAAACCTCAATGAACTGCCCCCCCTATCCGAGATTCGTAATCTGGAGGAAGCTGCCCGGGAGCTGGCTGAAGCCAACGATCAGAGGGAGCCAACGACAGAGGACGCAGAAGATCAGGAGGCCATTGAGATTGAAGGTCAATCCTCTGATGAGCTATTTGCCGAACTGGATGAATTGGAAGCCGATCTGCCAGACAACTTTGATGACCTGATCCGTAAAAAGAAAGCCGAAGCACCAGAGCAAGAAGAGCAGTTAGTTGAACAGGACATTCAGACATCAGAGAAACTGACAGAACTTCCCACTGAAGGCGATGAAACTCGATATCAGACGACCGATATGCCCATTGAGGAAGAGCCCGCTCCTGAAGCAGAAATATCCGGGGAAATATCAAACGAAAGAACTGACCCCTGAACCATGTCTGATCACTCAGCATAACAGCAGCGTAAATCCACGCTGTCTTAACCTATATTAAGTCGCTATACTCTGGCCCCTTTGATAGAAAAACAGAGCGGCATAGCCATAAATACCATGACAACTGAAACCACTCCTCCCCAGGGTGAAAAACTGCAAAAAATCCTGGCGGGCGCCGGCCTGGGCTCGCGCCGTGAGATGGAACGCTGGATCAGCGAAGGTCGAATCTCCGTAAATGGTGAACAGGCCAGCCTCGGCGATCGTGCCAATGCTGAAGACAAGATTGCTGTCGACGGTCGCCCGGTCAAACTGGAAACCTATGCGTCCGGAATCCGCCGCGTCATTGCCTACAACAAGCCTGAAGGCGAGATTTGTAGCCGCCACGACCCGGAAGGCCGCCCCACTGTTTTTGACAAACTGCCCAAACTTCAGGGAGAGCGCTGGATTGCCATTGGCCGTCTGGATATCAACACCTCCGGACTGATGTTGTTCACCACAGATGGTGAGCTGGCCAGTCGTCTCATGCATCCTTCTTACCAGGTTGAACGTGAATACGCTGTTCGAGTCATGGGTAATGCGACAGAGCAGAAAGTAAAGAACCTGTTCGATGGCGTAGAGCTGGAAGATGGCCCTGCCCGCTTCACCGATATTGTTGACTCAGGCGGTTCGGGCATCAACCGCTGGTTCCATGTTTGCCTGTTGGAGGGCCGTAATCGCGAAGTGCGCAGACTCTGGGAATCCCAGGATTTGACTGTCAGCCGTCTGAAGCGTGTACGTTTTGCCAATGTCATCATTCCTGACCACCTGCGCATGGGCCAGTGGGAAGAAGTAGAAAAAGCGGACATCGACGATCTGGCCGCTGCCGTTCAACTGCCACCCGCGCCCAACGCAGTGACACGCAGAGCCGATCCACGACACACAAAAACAGGCCTGAAAACCAGGGGCTCCCGTGGCAACCCCGCTATCAACAAGAAGCGTCCCTCGCCTCACAAAAAGCCCGGCGTTTTCAAAAAGAACAGACATCGTTAATGCTGTTGAGCTCCAACCATGACCCGGAGCTCTTGCCAAGTCCTGAAAATGCTTTGAGTTTCCATGCTAACCTTCAGGGGTTCCACTGGACAGAATGACTGTATTTATATACAGTAACTTTAAACCAAGCCTTACAGGAGAGGGCCATGTCTATTACCCCCATGTGGCGAGTTGACCGGGACGGAAGCATGTTTACAGACAAGAAAGCCGCTGAAGAATACGATCGTATGTTGGAGCTGGCCGCCAACATCTCCAGCCTGCTGGAAGACCGCTTTGAAATCGATGAAGACCTGGCTGAAGAGATCGGCCTGATGTTCGCTAAAAACAAGGAAGCCTTTGCCAAAGCCTTTAAAGGCAAACCGGACCTGGTGCTTGAGATTGGCCAGACTTCTGAGCAAGACAACGACACAAAGGATAAGGATGAGGATGAGGCCGCGGCCTGATCCAGCGCACGCACTTCCCGACTGCCAGAGCGGAATGCCCTGATTCGCTCTGCCGTCAGCACCTTTTTCATTTCAATCCTTTTTCATTTCACCTCCTGTTCATAAACGAATCAAAAACAAAGCGTCATGGGCATTAACCGTCCCTCTGATCAGCTTCAGATTCAGCTAAAAATAGCTTTGTATGAAAAAAAATCTTTCTTTCATTCCTGATTGAGAAACCCTTTTTTTTACCAAAGATAGTGGTTCTAGCGGTCATTTTTCCCATTATCAGACCGAGACACTAGTGAAGCAGCCCGCCAAGTAGCACTTGTACTGGTTGCTAATACAGCGAATTCCGCTAATATAGCGGCCTTTTTGTCTGGCAAGGTATGTAGTCACGACATGACGAGCTTCGTTCCTGGACAGCGCTGGATCAGTGACACCGAAACTGAACAAGGATTAGGTACCGTTCTGACTTTCGATAGTCGCATGGTTACCCTATTGTTCACCACCACCGGTGAAACCCGGCTGTACTCCATTAATAACTGCCCGCTATCAAGGGTACAATTTAATCCTGGTGACAAGATAGAGAGTCACGAGGGCTGGACCATGACGGTGACAGAAGTCATCGAAGAGAATGGTCTGCTGCACTATAAGGGTCTTCTTCCCAACGGCAAGCCCGGAGAGCTTCCCGAATCGGAGCTGGGCAACTTTATTCACTTCAACAAACCGCAGGACAGAATGCTGGCAGGTCAAATCGACCAAAACAGCAATTTTTCTCTGCGTTACAAGACATTGCTGAACAATTGTCGCCTGTTGAGCGCTCCAGTAAGAGGGCTTCTCGGTGCCCGTACCAGCCTGATCCCCCATCAGCTGCACATAGCCCGTGAGGTTTCCGGACGCCATGCGCCCAGAGTGATGCTGGCTGACGAAGTTGGCATGGGTAAAACCATTGAAGCCGGTCTTATCCTTCATCAGCAACTGATCACAGAACGTGCCAGCCGGGTCCTGATTCTGGTTCCGGAAACACTTCAACATCAATGGCTGGTCGAAATGCTGCGTCGTTTTAACCTGCACTTCGGCCTGTTTGATGAAGAGCGTTGCCGTGCGATTGAAGATGAAAACCCGTTCAACACCGAACAGCTGATTCTCTGCAGCCTGGACTTCCTGAGCCAGTACGAAAATCGTTTCCAACAGGTCCTGGAAGCTGACTGGGATCTGCTGATCGTCGATGAGGCTCATCATCTGGTCTGGTCAGAAGAAGACCCCAGCCGTGAATATCAGGTTGTAGAAACCTTGTCGTCACAGATTCCCGGACTGCTGCTATTGACAGCCACGCCTGAACAGATGGGCCCCGAAAGTCATTTTGCCAGACTCCGCCTACTGGACCCGGATCGTTTCCATGATCTGGAGACCTACCAGAAAGAGGAGAAGAGCTATGAGCCTGTGGCCGAAGCGGTACAGGAGCTGCTGGAAAATGACCATCTGCCGGAAGCCGCCTGTCAGCATTTGGCCGGTTTCCTCGGCCAGGACTGCCAACCACTGATCGACCTGATCAATGATGGCTCTGATGAGCAAAAAGAAGCAGCTCGTGAACAACTGCTAAAAACTCTGCTGGACCGCCATGGTACTGGCCGGGTGTTGTTCAGAAATACCCGTGCAGCCGTAGGTGGATTCCCCGGTCGTGTCGTACAGGGCTACGCCCAGAAACTGCCTGAGCTTTATCAGATTGCCCAGGAAGAAGAAACTGAAGTCCGCGGTTCGCTCTATCCTGAACTGGCTTACCAGTCCCATATCCGTGTTAACGACATGGACCCCTGGTGGAAAGTCGACCCACGCATAGACTGGCTGATTAACCTGCTAAAACTGCTCAAAAAGCAGAAAGTGCTGGTGATCTGTGCCAACGCCAATACCGCTCTGGACCTCGAGGACGCCCTCAGAATTCTGTCAGGCATACCCACGGCAGTGTTCCATGAGAACATGACGATCGTGGAACGAGATCGTGCAGCTGCGTGGTTTGCTGATGAAGAATACGGCGCCCAGGTTCTGGTCTGCTCCGAAATTGGCAGTGAAGGTCGAAACTTCCAGTTTGCCCACCACCTGGTGCTCTTCGATTTGCCCGCTCACCCGGATCTGCTGGAACAGCGTATCGGACGACTCGATCGAATTGGCCAGACCGAGACCATCAAAATTCATGTTCCTTACATAGAAGGCACTGGACAGGAATTAATCTTCCACTGGTATGACCAGGGCCTGAACGCATTCGCTGATACCTGCCCGTCTGGCAGCATGGTCTTTGAGCAGTTAGGTGAAGCGTTCACTGAAACACTGATTCCGGAGAAAAAAACGACACTGGCTGATATTCAGCCTTTGATAGAGGAAACCGCCAAGCTCAATGCAAAAATGAATGAGTACCTCCACAATGGTCGGGATCGCCTGCTGGAAATCAACTCCCGTGGCACTCTTTCCAGTGAAGACCTGATAAACGACATCGAAGCACAGGAAGAACCCAGACAGCTCAAGCGCTATATGGAAAAGCTGTTTGAAGGATTTGGCGTCGATTCAGAAGATCATTCCAAGCATTGCCTCGTTGTACGTCCTGGCAGCCATATGGTGACATCCTTCCCAGGTCTTCCGGCTGACGGCATTACCGTCACCTTTGATCGGGAGTTGGCCCTTTCCCGGGAAGATATGCATTTTCTCACCTGGGAGCACCCCATGGTTCGTGAAAGCATGGACATGCTGCTCACCAGTGAGATGGGCAACACTTCGGTCGCTCTGCTGAAAAACAAAGCGCTGAAACCCGGCACAATGTTGCTGGAAGCGATCTATGTCGTCGGTGCTACGGGAGAGAAAAAACTGCAACTGGATCGATACCTGCCCGCGACACCGATTCGCTGCCTGATCGACCCTGGCATGAACAACCTATCAGAAAAAGTTGCCTTCGATACCCTCAATGCCCAGCTTCAGCCCATTAAGAAAGGGATGGCAAAAAAACTGGTGAAAGCGCAACGGGAACCGATTCTGACCATGTTGGCCAAAGCAGAGCAAGCAGCGAAGGAACAGGTTAATCCCATTGTGACTGAAGCCTGCAAAAACCTGCTAAGCCATGTTACGGAAGAGATCAAGCGACTGGCTGCCCTGAAAGCAGTGAACCCGAACGTGCGTGATGAAGAGATCGAACACCTCAAACTGCGTGCCGCAATGGGTCATCAATGCCTTCAGAAAGCGATGCTCAGGCTGGATGGTTTGCGGTTGATGATTGCGGGTTAACAATCTGTTCTGACCCACCCATGAAGAAATGCAGCTATCCAGCTGCATTTCTTTTTAGGTATATATCTACTTCCAAAACAATTGAATCACAGAGGCAACATTGGTACTCAGTTATTTCATCAGATCGTGGCAACTACTTTTGATAAAAACCCACCTCACCTTCAGGCCGGGTCTTAAATCGGCGATGCAGCCACATATACTGATCCGGTTTTTTCCTGACCTGCTCTTCTACAAATTGATTGACCCGGATCGCATCCTGCAGATCATCGCCCCGGGGAAAGTCCTTCCAGGCCTCAAACACCTCAAGGACATAGCCCCGGGAACCCGGTTTTCGGGTGACCACCATAGGCACGACCCTGGCCTTACCCATTTTGGTCATTCTTGAAGTGCCAGTCACTGATGCCGCCTGCATACCAAAAAAAGGGGCAAAAACACTTTGTTTGGGACCATAATCCTGATCAGGTGAGTACCAGACGGTTTTTCCCTGTCTCAGGGATCTCAGCATACCGCGCACATCCCTTCGGCCTAACAAACGGCTACCCCGGTCATAGCGTAGACGCTGTCTTCTCTGCATATACTCAAAAACAGGATTCTTGTGTTCACGGTAGGTCGCGTCGACACTGTGCCTGAGAGTGATCAGAGCGCCCGCTATTTCTATGGTCGTGAAATGCAGAATCAGCAACAGATTGCCCTGCCCACTCTCTGAGTCGAGGTTTTCCAGACCTTTATAGGTCACCAGCCGTTCAAGTCTCTCTCTCGGCCACCACCAGGCCATGAGCACTTCCATCAAACCGATACCGACCGACTCAAAGTTTTTCTGCAACAGGATTTCCCTTTCCGCTTCAGTCATCTGGGGAAAACATTTTTCCAGATTGACCCGGGTAATACGCACTCTGTTGCCACCAAAACGCAATAAAAGGCGACCTATCCAGCGCCCCAGATGCACCATGACTGAATAGGGAAGCATTGCCACAAGAGCAGTGAATCCCAACCCCAGCCATACCGGCCAGAACTTTGGTTTCAAATAACACCACAGAAACCGATCCGCCTCTGTAGTGTTGCTTAATTCATCCGACTTCATCTATTCACCAAAAACGCTTTCTCAAGAAACCTTCACAAGCAGTCAGTTACCTGCCATAAGTGAGCCCTATTATCTCAGCTGCCAAGGCTGAGGTCATATTTCTCTGGAGATACCTTGTAAAATGACTTGAGAAATCTTGGTTTTGATCGTAGCCTGAGAGGCAATACGGAGCGATAGGTCAGAAAATGAGAAGCACTGAAACTTTTCCCTATTATCCGTCAGATACAGCAGGAACATAACTGACACACTTCCGTAAATGACGTGGCCACCATGAACTCAACTCTGACCTCAAAGCCCTCAAATACCGCCTTCCAGCTAAAAGGCGGTATTTTTACACTGACTACCCTTGAATTGCACAACAGCTGTCTGATTAGTTTCTGCCAGCAGTTACAGGCGATGTCAGAAAAAGCCCCACACTTCTTTCAACAGACACCGGTGGTAATGGCTTTGGAGACATTACCGGCAACGGTTGATGCTCCCGATCTGAGAGCCATTGCAGGGCGACTGAGGGAGTCCGGTATGATTCTGGTTGCCGTTCGTGGTGGTGAACAGTTCAGATACACGGCAGAGTCTGCCGGCCTGGCCTGGCTGCCATTTCAGAAGACAAAGTCAGAGAAAAATGTGGTCATGATGCAACAGAACGGACAACCGATGCCGGTCGAACGTCATGAGCTTAATGGCACCGGGCAAAAAGAAGATACATCAGGCATTTCAGGTTCAGAAACAAAAATTATCGATCAGCCTGTTCGCTCCGGTCAGCAAATCTATGCCCCGGGCGACCTGGTTATACTATCACAGGTCAGTCCGGGTGCAGAATTGCTGGCTGGCGGGCACATACACGTCTACGGACTTTTAAGGGGCAGAGCGCTTGCCGGGGTTAATGGTGACCCTGAGGCAAGAATTTTTTGTCATCGCTTTGAGGCCGAACTGATTTCCATCAGTGGTCACTACAAACTGACCGGCCAGACGGAAGAATCCTCCTGGAGCCGCCACTGGGGTGAGTCTGTTTTAATAAAGCTCACTGAGGATCGCTTGCACATCAGCAGGCTTTAATAAATACTTGAACATCGACCATCACTTACTATTCACAGGATTTGAACTTGGCACGCATAATAGTCGTAACGTCAGGAAAAGGCGGTGTTGGTAAGACCACGACCAGCGCTTCATTCGCCACAGGTCTGGCCATGAAAGGACACAGAACCGTGGTGATCGATTTTGATGTCGGGCTGCGAAATCTCGACCTTATCATGGGGTGTGAGCGCAGAGTCGTCTATGATCTGGTGAATGTTATTAATGGTGAAGCAGCTCTCCATCAGGCCCTGATTAAAGACAAACACACCGAGAACCTGAGTGTATTGCCGGCATCACAGACCCGCGACAAAGAAGCACTCACTCTGGAAGGCATTGAAGCGGTTTTTGACGAGCTGGCAAAAGATTTTGAATACATTATCTGCGACTCACCGGCCGGTATTGAGCATGGTGCGCTTATGGCTCTGTACTTTGCTGACGAAGCGATCATAACAACGAACCCTGAAGTTTCTTCCGTCAGGGATTCAGACCGGATCCTGGGGATTTTGCAAAGCAAATCCCGGAGAGCTGAAAAGAAGCTTGATCCTGTCAAAGAACATCTGTTGCTGACCCGTTATAACCCGACGAGGGTGGAAATGGGCGATATGCTTAATGTTGAAGACGTTCAGGAGATCCTTGCCATTCCATTGCTGGCCGTTGTCCCGGAATCCAAGGACGTTCTGAAGGCATCAAACCATGGTATTCCGGTTATCCATCAGCAGACAACCGATGCCGGTCAGGCTTACAACGATATGGTCGCACGCTTTCTGGGCGCTGAATTACCTCACCGGTTTATTGAACCTCCGAAAAAAGGCTTTTTCCAGAAAGTTTTCAGGAGTCGTGCATGAGTCTGCTGCAATTTTTTAAATCCAGCAAATCCGGGGGCAGCGCATCGGTCGCAAAGGAGCGCCTTCAGATACTGGTTGCCCATGAAAGGCTGAACCGCTCTGGTCATGACTTTCTGCCAGCTATGAAACAGGACATACTGAGAGTCGTGGAAAAGTATTTTCAGGTCGCCGATAACACCATCTCCGTCCGGCTGGATACCGATGGTGACTGCTCGACCCTTGAAGTCAACGTGCAGTTACCGGAAAACTCCTGACACCCGAAGCCTTCTCTTGATACTCTTACAGCACTGGCACAGATCCATTCTGTGTCGGCCTCTCTTTGCAAACTCCTATCGCTTGCTTTACTCAATTTCTATTAACAGCCATACCGTGTTAAAAGAAATACTGTTTAAATCACCAGAATTTTACTAGCTCAACAGTTTGCAACCTTTTATTAACATAGCGTTGCATACTGCAATTGAAACTCTCACTTAAGTACAAATTCAGACTAACCCAACGGTTGAGTTACTGTTATTCTTAAATAGTATTCATGCAAAAGCCAGCACGGTCAGGAAAGACTATGAAACACCACTACTCTGCGCCATTTAAAAGCCGGAAAACCACTATTCGCACACAGGGTCGCGCTATTAATGCTATAGCCTACCCAAAAAATCTGAAGCCCCTGATGAAAAACACCAGCCAGCTGCCAAACAGCAAGCCCGAAGGCAACGAATGCTTTGAGCTCGGGTATAACTGATCGACTCTGCCAGACACCTTTCAATGTCCACCGCAGAATGATCAGAGGCCTCAATGTTTTTTAAAGCCATTCATAATGGATTAAGCAGGCAAGGTGAGAATAACCTTGCCTGTTGTTTTATTGGATGCCATTAAATCATACGCTTTCTGATATTGATCGATTGGGAGAACCGTATCTGTAATCGGTTTTAAGTGACCCGAGGCGAATAAAGGCCAAACCTTTTCCATTAGTTCGGTTAACAACCTTTCTTTTTCGGTAATGGGCAAAAAGCGCAGAGTGGATCCCATCACTTGAATCCGCTTCATCAGTAGTTGCCCCATATCCAATTGTGCTTGTCGTCCTGCCATTAAACCAATGGTGACAATTCTTCCGCCGATATTCATTAAAGACAGATATCTTTCCAGCCAGTCTCCGGCACAGCAATCCAGCACCATATCAAAAGGACCAAAAGCCTTTAACAGCTTCCAATCCTGCTGATGTCGGTTCAAGCCATTTTTCGCTCCCAACTCCTTGCAGAATTGCAACTTTTCATCACTGCCGACCACCACGGTTACGTCGATTCCAAAATAAGCACACAGCTGCAGAACTGCGGTACCCACACCGCTGGCGCCAGCCATTAACAGAACCTTGTCTCCGGCTTTGACTTTGCCACGATGAAACAGGTTGAGCCAGGCGGTTGCATAAACCTCAACAACGCCTCCGGTCTGCACGAGACTCAGTGATTCAGGAACTGGTAACAACAGCCGCTGATCACACACCGCGCTTGTCGCCAGACCTCCACCCGGCAACAACGCACAAACATGCTGGCCTGGCAGCCATTGGCTGACATTGGCTCCCACCGCCTCAATGATCCCGGAGCATTCGAGTCCCAAGACGGGTGTTACACCTTTTGGTGGATTGTAGGTTCCAGCCAACTGCGACAGGTCGGCACGGTTAAGGCCTGCGGCCACTACTCGAATTTTTACCTGATCTTTACCCAAAGGCTCACCGGGAAAGGTCCGCCATTGTAACGCCCTGTCAATAGCCACAAGTCCGTAAAAGTTTTTGCTCTCTTGCATCTTTACCCAAACCTTAATGATCAAGCCGATACAGGTATCAATGAAATACCTCGGTTATCGGGCTTCATTGAATAGGGGGTTATCAGCCTGACTGGAGTCCGGTAAAGTCCCCTGACTGGCTGCATTCAGTTATAGACTGTATTATGTCTCAGGGGATATTCACAATCACTGAACAAAACTGATTGAGAAAGCCCCCAAAGCACTGGTAACTTAAAAATAGAAGTCAACCAATGCTCTGGGACAGGCCTATGGACCGACTGTCTGGTAGCCAGCAGTGCCACATGCACCACAAGCAGCATCAGCTGGAAACAACGCCCTGACAGGCTTTGGATTATCTCCGGTGTGGAACAGGCTTAAACGCATGTTCCGGATATTTTTGGTACATGTGTTTCAGGCACAGAGGGGTGGAGTAGCCTATAGTCGATGAACGTCGTCTTAAACACTCCATAACAGGACTTATTCCTTCATGAGCCGAGGCGGCACACCCGATATCGAAAAACGACACGGAGCTTCACAATCCATGATACCGACCCTGCTAAACGCCAGGAAAATACCATCGGTTTTTTTTGCCCTGTTCACCGCGCTCTGTATAACCACCAGTTCGGTTTTTGCCGCTGATCAGAATCTTGACCGCCCCATTGACGAACTAAAACCCAGCCTGCAACAGGCCATTGCCAGTGTCAATGTGGTGCAACTGCTGTCACGCAACCATTATCGCAAAATTGACCTGAACAAAGAGAGTGGAGAAAAAGTATTTCAGCGCTATCTCGACCGTTTGGACCCCAACCGCAGCTTCTTCCTGCAAAGCGACATTGCCCAGTTTGCCCCTTATAAAGAAAAGCTCGACAGCTCTCTTAAAAGCGGCGACCTGAAACCAGCTTTTGAAATATTCAATCGATACACAGTCAGGGCAGAAGAACGTGCCCGCTACATGCTGGCTCTGGTCAAGCAGGGTGTTAACAAACTGGATCTGAAAAAGAACGAAGACCTGATTGTTGACCGCAAGGAACAGCCCTGGCTGGCCAATAAAAAGAACCAGCGAGACCTTTGGAGAAAACAGTTCAAAGACAGTGTACTGACCCTGAAGCTGAACAACAAAACTGATGAAGAAATTGCAGATCAGTTGACTCGACGCAACACCAACCTGTTGCGCCGATTGCATCAGAGTAAGAGCGAAGACGTTTTCCAGACTTACATTAATTCTTTTACCGGAATTTTTGATCCCCACACCCAGTACTTCTCGCCCCAGACTGCCGAGAACTTTGACATTAACATGAGTCTTTCTCTGGAAGGCATTGGTGCGGTTCTGTCCTCGGAGGATGAATACACCAAAGTGGTCAGCGTGGTCCCCGGTGGTCCTGCCGATAAAGCAGGCCAACTGAAACCTGGCGACAAAATCATCAGCGTTGGCCAGGGCCTCAAAGGCACGCTGGAGGACGTCGTGGGCATGCGTCTGGATGATGTGGTTAATCTGATCCGCGGTAAAAAGAAAACTCTGGTCAGACTGGAAATTATTCCAGGCTCCAGCAAAAGCAGTAACACCCGTATTTATGAAATTATCAGGGACAAAGTCAAGCTGGAAGAACAGGATGCCAAAAGCCACATTCTTGAGTTTAAACAGAATAATAAGACCAAGCGTGTGGGTGTTATCGAAATACCTACCTTCTACATTGACTTTAAGGCCGCCCAGTCCGGCGACCCCAATTACAAGAGCACAACGCGCGACGTGCGCAAGCTGCTTGATAATTTCAAGAAAGAAAACCTGGACGGCCTGATTATAGACCTGCGAGGCAATGGCGGCGGCTCCTTACAGGAAGCCAACGAACTGACTGGCCTGTTCATTGAGCAGGGTCCAACGGTTCTGGTCAGGGACAGCAGAGGACGCACCGAGCGTCAGCAAGACCCGGACCCGACTCAGGTATACAGTGGTCCCATGGCTGTTGTAGTTGACCGACTGAGTGCTTCTGCTTCAGAAATCTTTGCCGGCGCCATGCAAGACTATGGACGGGCACTGGTGATTGGTGGTCAGACTTACGGAAAAGGTACTGTTCAGAGCATTCAGCCGCTTAACCACGGACAGCTGAAACTGACTCTGGCCAAGTTCTACCGCATTTCCGGTCAGAGCACCCAGAACCAGGGCGTACTGCCCGACATCGCCTTTCCATCGCTGTACGATGGCCGTGATATCGGCGAAAGCAAGCTGCCTGATGCCCTGCCCTGGGATACCATCAAGCCGATCCCATACAGAAAGTACTCAGACATGAAACCTTTTCTGAAACCTCTCGATGAAAAGCACCGCAAGCGGACGCACGAGGATCCGGATTTTGTCTACCTGAACGAAATGAAAGACTACCTGTCTCGCTACGAAAACCAGGAAAAAGTGTCACTTAACGAAGCAAAGCGCAAGCACGAAATCCAGACCATGCGCAGTCAGAGACTGGCCATTGAGAACCGGCTAAGAAAGGCCAAGGGTGAACCCCTTTTGAATAACCTGGATGAACTGGAAGAAGCAGAACAGGAAGAAGCCTCTACTGAAACCAAGAAGAAAAAGAAAGAAACCGACGCCTTTATCAAGGAAGCTGGAATGGTTCTGGTGGACCTGATTCAGATACAGAAAAAACAAACTGCCAGCCGTTAACTATCCCTCTCAGGGCCTGTTTTTCAGGCCCTTATAGTCTCAAGAGTTCATACTCTTGCCAGCTCTTAAGAGACTGATATCTACCTTTCGATAAAAAGTACTGGCACAATATCACTCAAAACATCAGTGGCTCAATGGTAGGTAGAACCCCAAGAATGAAAATATATGGCGATATCCAGTCCGGCAACTGTTACAAAATCAAACTGCTCACTGCCCTGCTTGACCTGAATCATGAATGGGTTGCCATTGATATTCTGAATAATGAAACCCAGACTCCGGATTTTCTCGCCAAAAACCCTAACGGCAAAATTCCTTTGCTGGAGCTTGATGATGGCCGCATTCTCAGTGAATCCAATGCCATCCTGAACTTCCTGGCCAGAGATTCTGAGCTGTTGCCGACGGACCCTTTTTTACAGGCAAAAAACCAGCAATGGCAGTTTTTTGAGCAATACAGCCATGAACCTTATATTGCCGTTGCCCGCTTCATTAACAAGTATCTGGGCATGCCGGACAATCGACGGGAAGAGTTCGAAAGGAAACAGGAAGGCGGCCACAAAGCTCTTAAGGTCATGGAGCAGCGGCTTTCGAAAACCGCTTTTCTGGTTGGCGAGCAACTTACAACGGCTGACGTATCTTTGTTTGGGTACACCCATGTCGCCCACGAAGGCGGTTTTGAGTTGTCACAGTATCCGGGGATCCAACGCTGGATTTCACGTATTCGCTCTTTACCGGGGTTTGTTTCAATGGATTCCTGCGCCTGATACTTTACGCCACCTAACGAAAAAATGCCTATGTACGCTGTCATTTTCAGAGCCACCATCAAACAACTGGATCAGGAATACAGTCAACTTGCCCAGCGTATGCGCGAGCTGGCTCTGCATGAATAACTCCGAGCACCTGGCCGCCCGGCAAAAAGGTAATGCTCGCACAAATCGGCCCGTTCACTTGTGTTTTAATCCTCTTCCAGAATCCAGAGCTTTGCCGCCTCCAGCTGCTCGTATCTGAAGTGCCTGATTTTTGCAGCAATAAAATGCCTTGCTATTTTTTCTCTTGGACCGCCCTCTCTTGCATCCGTGACAATGGCAATTTTTCTCAGATGTTTGTGATGGTTTTTCACAAATCGAATGTGGCTGACCAGAGCACCAAAGGATTCCCAACCGGGAAAATGATCGGTATGGATAATCAGCCCAGCCAGCCCACCCCTCTCTTCAATCAGAGGATCAATCTGTTGGGCGGCAGAAACAAAGTCCTCTTTTGAAAGAGGTCCATGGGGTTCCAGAAAGGCAATGCCGTCTTCCCTGTCCATCTCAATAGAAAGCATACTAGTTAAGCCTCCATATGAATGAAATAGAGTTTCACTGCAATCACTATAGGCCGAATTACCGTCTTCTCCACTCCACAACTACCGAAACCCTCAGTCTCGGTACACCTGCTCCTTGTATTCAATCCGGGCTTTCACTTCGGCACAGTATTCTGTTGTGGGTCTTGCTAAAAGACGAGGTATGCCTATGGGTTCATCCGACTCAAGACAATAACCGTAGCTACCTGATCGTATACGCTGCAGTGACAGTCTGATCTTGGATAGTAATTTTTGTTCTCGTTCTAAAATACGCAAAGAAGTACTGCACTCTTCTTCCCAAGATGCTCTGTCACTATCATCATTCAACTCTGGTGGGCTGGCCATTTGATTTTTGGCTTCTTGAATTCGAGCTTCCGTCGATTCGTGAAGCACCAATAGTCGGTGCTTGAAAAAATCCAGTTGCTCACTATTCATGTAGTCAGACTCGGCAGCCTGTTTAATCTGATCTTCAGTCAACGGGCATTGCCCTGGTGATGTTGAGCTCATTGATTTTCTCCCCAGTCAGGAAAAGGATCACTCAAAGTTGCCCAGTGCTCTTTACCTTTGAGAACCTCGCCTTCTGTTAATAAGCAATCGTCGAGGGCTTTAGTAATGGCCTGTTGATCTAAAGCCTGACCGATGAAAACAAGCTCCTGCCGCATATCGCCGAAGGGATCTACCCAGTTACTTTTAATCGAGGCAAGGTAATCTTCATCGGTAGGCCAGTTCTCTTTCGGGATAGCTTTCCAAAACATCCCTGCAAAACCATAGCGCGCGATACCACCAGCCTGACTCCATTGGCCTGCAAATTCCGGACGAGTGGCCAACCAAAAGTACCCTTTAGATCGAATCAGTTTTCCATAGTCTCTTGCCGTGTGGAGAAACTGATAAAACTTTTCCGGATGAAAGGGTCGGCGAGCGGTGTAACTAAAACTTCCAATGCCGTATTCTTCCGTTTCCGGCACATGTTCGCCGCGCATTTCTTTAAGCCAGCCCGGCGCTAATTGTGCCCGCTCAAAATCAAACAGCCCAGTGTTTAATACATCGTCAACATTTACCTGACCATGAGTAATGGGAATGATTCGGGCATTGGTATTGAGTGTTTTCAGGATCGCAGTCAAACGTTCCTGCTCGCGCTGTTCTATCAAATCGGTTTTGCTGATTAACAGTATATCGGCGAACTCGACTTGATCTACCAGTAAGTCAGCAACACTGCGTTCATCCTCTTCCCCCAGAGACTCTCCGGTATCCTGAAGGTATTTGGCCTCGTCATAATCCTTGAGGAAGTTCACTGCATCCACCACTGTGACCATCGTATCCAGCGTGGCGACATCAGAAAGCGATTTACCCTTTTCATCGGCAAAGGTAAAGGTTTCAGCGACGGGTAAAGGCTCGGAAATGCCGGTGGATTCAATCACCAGATAATCAAAGTGCCCCTCCCGGGCCAATTTGTTGATCTCCAGCAACAGATCTTCACGCAGGGTACAACAAATGCAGCCATTGCTCATTTCCACCAGCTTCTCTTCCTGATGGCTCAGCGACACTTCGTTTTGAACCTGAGTTGCATCAATATTGATTTCGCTCATATCGTTAACGATAACGGCCACTTTTTTACCCTGGCGGTTATTCAGAATATGGCTTAGTACAGTAGTTTTTCCTGCGCCAAGAAAGCCTGACAGCACAGTGACGGGGAGTTGAGTCATGACGGATAGTTCCGGTTGAGGTAAATATACAGGTGAGTACACCCTAATTTGTTATGTTATATTATAACAATTACAATCTAGTCAATGACAACTGAATGCTGGTTCTTACCTGAGCCCGACCAAGCTAATCGGGGAATGACAGTCCATGTCCAAAAGCTTCGGCTTTAGCAACACTGATACCTATCTGGTGTTTGTCCCTGTCAAGGGTAAACATCAATGGGCTCTTGAAGCCGATCCTGATGTCAGTTTTTGTATCCATTACATTTTCTAAATCCCTTCAGGGCAAGCACATAGAACCTCTGGTCACAACACAAAGTTGAAAAGATGAGTTTGATTTCAGGAAAGACCTGTGAACACATCTTGTTTAGCATGTTCGCAAATCCGAATAAAGAACAACTGATGTCCTTTTTGGAGCGAAATTCAGACAAAAACCTGGTATCAACAGACAGGGTTTGAAATCAAATGCAGCAGGCGCTGAGATCATCGGCGCTCACCTTGATTGATCAAAAACCTCGATAAACACAGGATTTCGCTGGCCCAAAGCCAGCTGGAGCTATCAGAGCATTAAAGCCAACAACATTCAGAGCTGAGAGGAGTCTGGTATCTCTGCTCTGTAGCTTGCCCCACTGTTCAGATCTCTTTATATTCGGGAAACTCATTAGTAGCCAAATCAAGAATAAGAATCCATGAACATTGCCATTTATATATACGACAATGCAGAAGTACTGGATTTTTCCGGTTCTTTTGAAGTATTTTCAACAGCCAGTCGGGTCTGTGCAGACCACAAGCCTTTTAATGTCTTTCTGATAAGAGAGACTGGTGAAACTGTTTCTGCCCGCGCCGGATATAGCGTGAATCCTGACTATGGATTCTATAACCACCCTCCCATTGACTTGCTGATGGTGGTTGGCGGCGTTCATAATGCAGAACTGAAGTAGAAAGTGCCTGGGTACTCACTCACTACTATCAAGTCAGTCCAGGTCAGCAATGTCAGAAATTAAGAGCCGTTATTCAGTTGCAAAAGTGCCTGACGCAGGATTATCAGGCCACGCTCAAAGCCCTTGATGATTATACCAACGGTTACGATTTTGCCGATGCAATGATTGGTCATCATAACCAGCTTCAATGTAAAGCCACCCGGACATTTGATCGCAGGGCTTCACGCCTCACTCAATTCAGCTTGCTCAGGAACTTTGATCATTGATCCAGAACTTATTGAGCAATGATTGACTGGGACTGAAAGCCTGTCTCGTAAGCAATCACCTTATCATTTGCGTACGCAGCCAATGGCTCTTACACTTCTAGTCACCATACCCCTTGGCTAAAATCCAACTGCATTTGGGTAGCCTCATCGTAATCACACAATTTCTTTGACGCATTCAAGCGGCTATCTTGACCTTAAGAAGTTTGATCTACATCACTGCAGGAATGAATCGGAGGCACTGTATGTCTGCTAGTCAATGTCCGGTTTTGCATCATACCGCTGGCGGCGGCACTTCCAATCAGGATTGGTGGCCCAATCGGTTAAAGCTGGAAATTCTCCGACAACACGGTGATGCCTCTAACCCGATGGGCGCGCATTTCGATTATGCGGCTGAGTTCAACACTCTGGACCTCAAAGCAGTCAAAACTGACCTGGAAACACTGATGACTGATTCCCAGCCCTGGTGGCCAGCAGATTTTGGTCATTATGGCCCTCTCTTTGTACGAATGGCCTGGCACAGTGCCGGAACCTACCGGACCCTTGATGGCCGGGGCGGTGCAGGCACAGGTAGCCAGCGTTTTGCACCGCTCAACAGTTGGCCGGACAATGCCAATCTCGACAAAGCCCGTCGTTTGCTCTGGCCTGTTAAACAGAAATATGGCAAAAAACTGTCCTGGGCCGACCTAATGATTCTCGCAGGCAATGTAGCCCTCGAAGCCATGGGCTTTAAAACCTTTGGCTTTGCCGGCGGACGAGTGGATATCTGGGAATCAGAAAAAGACATATACTGGGGCAACGAAAAAACCTGGCTGGGTGATGAGCGCCACATCGGTGAACGCGACCTGGAAAAGCCACTGGCCGCGGTCGAGATGGGCCTGATCTACGTTAACCCCGAAGGCCCCGATGGCAACCCTGATCCGAAAGCCGCTGCTATGGAAATTCGCAGTACTTTTGCCCGCATGGCCATGAACGATGAGGAAACCGTTGCCCTGATTGCTGGTGGTCATACTTTTGGCAAATCTCACGGGGCGGGTGACCCTTCTCTGGTTGGTCCTGAGCCCGAAGCGGCAGACATCACCGAACAGGGACTGGGATGGAGCAGCAGCCATGGATGCGGTAAAGCCGGTGATACCATCACGGGTGGTCCTGAAGTCACCTGGACCAGCCAGCCTACCCAGTGGAGCAACCTGTATTTTGAAAATCTGTTTAAATACGAATGGGAACTGACCAAAAGCCCGGCCGGAGCTTATCAATGGATGGCCAAGGACAGTGAAGCCACCATTCCTGACGCTCATGAACCAGCAAAACGTCATCAGCCCACCATGCTAACCACCGATCTGTCGCTCCGGGTTGATCCAGCATACGAGGAAATATCCAGAAACTTTTATAAAAACCCGGATCAGTTTGCCGATGCCTTTGCCCGCGCCTGGTTTAAGCTGACTCACAGAGACATGGGGCCCAGAGCACGCTACCTGGGTCCGGAAGTGCCCAGCGAAGTGATGATCTGGCAAGACCCCGTTCCACCTGTTGATCATGAACTGGTGGATAAAGATGATCAAGAGGCACTTAAGCAGCAGATTCTCGATTCGACCCTCTCCATCCGCGAACTGGTATCAACCGCCTGGGCTTCTGCCTCAACCTTCAGAGGTTCGGATATGCGTGGAGGTGCCAATGGCGCTCGAATCCGACTTGAGCCGCAGAAAAACTGGGCGGTTAATAGACCAGAACAACTCTCACGTGTTCTGCAGCAACTTGAAGATATCCAGCAAGCGTTCAATGGCTCTCAATCAGGTAATAAAAAGATTTCCCTGGCCGACCTGATTGTTCTGGGCGGTTGTGCAGCCATTGAACAGTCTGCTAAAAATGCTGGCCACGATATTGAACTGGTATTCACCCCTGGTCGTATGGATGCTTTACAGCAGCAAACGGATGTTCAGAGCTTTCGGCTACTGGAGCCCATGACAGACGGCTTCAGAAACTATCAGAAAAAAACCACAGATGTACCTGTTGAAGCACTTTTAATCGACAAGGCTCAGCTGTTGACCCTGACCATTCCTGAAATGACGGTGCTTATTGGAGGCATGCGTGTTCTCAATACCAACAGTGACCAGAGTCAGCATGGGGTTTTTACCTCTAAAACAGATGCACTGACCAATGATTTCTTCATCAATCTGCTGAATATGAATACTGAGTGGAAACCGACGTCTGTGGATGAAGATATTTTTGAAGGTCATGATCGTAAAACCGGTGCCAGTCAGTGGAGTGCAACCCGTGTAGACCTGATTTTTGGCTCTGACTCCGAACTGCGTGCTGTGGCTGAAGTCTACGGTTCATCCGATGCTGGCGAGAAGTTTGTTCATGATTTTGCTGCCGCCTGGGTCAAAGTGATGAATCTTGACCGATTCGATCTCAGAGCTTCCTGATTGTTTCATCATAAAAAAAACCGCCAGGATCAGCTGGCGGTTTTTATGGACTGGATAGTACTTCAGTCTCAGGCATTGACCTCCCGGGTCACCTGAACGACCTGACCGCTTTCTTCAGCAGAGATGCATGCTGCAGCAGTGAACGCAACGTCGGTTGAACTGTTTAGAGCGGTTTCAGCAGAATCCTGGATAACGCCGATGATAAAACCGACAGCAACCACCTGCATGGCCACATCGGCAGAGATCCCGAAAAGACTGCAAGCCAGTGGAATCAGCAGCAGAGAGCCACCTGCAACACCGGAAGCGCCACAGGCCGAGATGGCAGCGATCACACTTAGAATCAGAGCGGTTGGCATGTCTACCTGAATACCCAGAGTGTTAACTGCGGCGAGGGTCATCACAGTGATGGTGATAGCAGCGCCTGCCATGTTGATGGTCGCCCCCAAAGGTATGGATACCGAGTAGGTATCTTCATGTAGATCCAGCTTTTTGCACAGTTCCATGTTCACTGGAATGTTGGCAGCAGAACTACGGGTAAAGAATGCGGTTACACCGCTTTCGCGCAGACATTGGAAAATCAGCGGGTATGGGTTGCGCTTCAGTTTGGCAAACACGATTAGTGGGTTTACAACCAGCGCAATAATCAACATGCAGCTGATCAAAACCATCAGCAGCTGGCCGTACTCAGCCAGGGCAGAGAAACCAGTCTTGGCTACTGTGTTGGCTACCAAACCGAAAATGCCAAAAGGTGCCAGCTGGATAACAAAGCGAACGACGTTGGATACCGCATCGGAAAGGTCGTGAACCACACGTTTGGTGGTATCTGAAGCACGATGCAGCGCGAGACCCAGAGCAACGGCCCAAGCCAGGATACCGATAAAGTTGCCGCTCATCAGGGCTTCAACAGGGTTCTGGACAATGCTGAACAGCAGGGTGTTCAGTACTTCGCCAACACCCTGTGGAGGATTGGCGCTGGCTTCATTGGTGACCAGAGTCAGAGTGACCGGAAAGGCAAAGCTCATGACAACAGCCGTCAGAGAAGCAGCCAGAGTACCAATCAGGTACAAGCCAATCACGGGTTTCATGTTGGTATGCTGACCTTTTTTCTGGTTGGCAATAGAGGCAGCCACCAGCATAAAAACCAGAACCGGCGCTACGGCCTTGAGAGCACCGACGAACAAAGAGCCCAGAACAGAGAAAGAAAGAGCTGTATCGGGAGCAACGACCGCCAGGCCTGCACCCAGCAAAATACCAATGAGAATCCTCAGCACCAGGCTCGTGCTGGCCATGCGTTCGAATAGAGATTGAGTTTCACCCATACTGTACCTACTTTATTTATAATAGAGTTCGCGCCCTTTCTGATAATCAGGTGATAATCAGGGAAAGGCTAAACCCCCAGCTCCAGGCTGTTTGATCATTCCAACTTCCATAGCGTGTCATCTGTCTGAAAGACCCTTTCACGGTACGGAAATCACCAATCGGGTGATCACTTTATAAGCAATTCGCACAAATCGAGTGTGCAAACCTAATGGATCAGCCCCACTGCAGTATTGATATGTGTCAATTAATTAGACCTTTAATCCATAGAGTAAGTTCACTCTTATTTTTCCGCCAGCTGGCCTAATGGTCATTTTAAAGGACATTCAAATACGCCCCTCAACTCTGCTGACTTTTTGTCTCGGGGCTGAAAAATAAGCTTTTTCCATTGTTTTCCGGCTTTGAAAACTGCTTTTTTACCCATTTGTTTATTGAACACAAAATTGAGAATAGAGAATCTCTGACCACAGGCCATTGTGGATTAAACGGTAATAAGAAGGGGCTCCCCCAGACATTTGTCAGTAAATTACATCAATCAGCCATGAACAACTGAAACAATTCTTCTTCACACTCAGGGATGAAATATTTTTCACGATAAGAAATACGTATATTCGTTCTGCGACACTGTCTTCTGCCGCATAAGTAATCCATCAAGATCCAAGGACACATACTCCTCTTTTGGAATGAGGAAAAGATCAGTTTCAAGTCTGTTTTTGAGCGGTATAATCTGCAACAGGCATTGAAAATGCTGAACAGCAGTGATGCAAACATTATCATCATTGCGTACACGGGTGTACCCGCACTCCGGCTCGTTCAGTCGGGTCTTTTGTCGCTGGACCGCGAGGCCATGCTGAAAGGTTAATCCACCAAGTTTGCTTGTTCTCAGCACACCTTTACAACAAACCAGAAATTTATGCACCGTAAAACATCTTTTACCGATTCATCATCGGAAGTGATTAATAAGTACCGCGGAACGGTCAGTGGACGATGGTTTGACCTGATTAATCTGCAACTACAGAAACATGGGGTCAGTCCATTACCTCCCGAGCATTTTAATATTCCTCTTGAAAGCGGGTCATACTGCGACAGGCCAATCCCTGTCGATGGCGCTCGCAGGTTGCTTTACTGGGCCGTAGAGCAGACGGATGAACCCCTGTTGCCTGTCGATCTGGGGCTTTCACTGCAACCGCTTGATTTCAAGTCACTGGGTATTGTCTTATGGAGCTCTGCATCACTCAGGCAACGAATTGAAAAACTGGAAACTTATCAGTCACTGATCACGACAACCACGCGAATCATCTTCAATGAAACAGCCGGGACAGCGTCATTATTATTAATTGACAATGACGCTGTCGATAAACAGGTCAACCTGACCAAACACGGCATGATGGCCCTGGTCTCAGCAGTTGCCAGGGTAATACGCTGGGACCATGAAACTGAAATAACGATACACTTGCCATTTGAACAACCCACATACCATAAAAAACTCAAGGACAAGTTGGAGTGCACTCTGAAATTCTCCATGTCTCAGTATCGAATAGAATTCAGTGTCGATGCGCTGGATCTGCCTTTGCGGACCAGTGACCCGGAGTTACTTCAGGCAACTGAATCACTGGTACAGAAAAAACTGTTAATGATTGAACAAAAAAACCTCGTTTTAAGAGTCAGTCGCTCACTGCTGGAACTAAGCCCGCTTATTCCGCCGGCCACTTCTAAAATGGCCGGCCTAATGAATATAAGCGGTCGTACATTCCAGAGAAAACTGTCAGAGCTGGGGCTGAGTTACCGGGAGCTGGTTAACAAAATACGCCATGAAAAAGCCATTGCCCTGATTGAGTCCAGTGACACACCGCTGTCCACTGTCGCTTATGAGTTAGGATTTGGCGATTTAAGCAGCTTTTCAAGGGCATTTAAAAGCTGGACAGGTATGTCACCAAGGCAGTACCGAAATACCCAAGCCTCCGGCGTTTAGTATTGAAACAGTTCGAAATATGATTCAAATCAACGCCTTTAGTCACAGTCGGTAACAAACAAGTACATGGCGCGCCCTGTCAAGTTTTTAGTGGGCCATTGATGTAGAGTGAAGACCCTATCGTTTTCAAACAAGACCCTGCGTTTCCAATGTTTACGGGGCATTCATCAAATGGGTCACTATTAGCAGACAAAAAAGGAGTCATCGTGACTGCTCAATTTGATATCAAAAACTGGCAATCTACCTACGATCGTAAATGTTCACCCCTGGACAATGCGGCCAATGAAATCCAATCCGGGGACCGGGTCTGGATTGGCGGTGCCAATGGTATTGCCATTCCGGTTCTCAAACAGCTTTGCCATCGTAAAGATGAATTAAAAGACGTTGAATTATACGGCGCACTATTAATGTTTCCTTTTGATTTTCTCAAGGCAGAATTTAAAGGCCACATTAATTACAACTGCTTGTTTACCGGGCCACTGGAAAGAAAATTCCTGGGACCTCATGGCAATATAAAGATTAATTCTGTGCATTTTTCGCAGACACAGAGCTTTATGAAAAACATCATGAAGCCAAATGTTCTGCTGATGGAAGTTTCCCGGCCTGATGAAAATGGCTTTATGAGTCTGGGTCATATTGGTGCCCTGTTAGGCGACAGCGTTGTTGAAAGTACCGAAAAGGTTATAGTAGTTGTCAACGATCAGGTACCTTACCTTAAAGGTGAAAGTAACTTTATCCATGTGGATCAGGTTGACAAACTGGTTGAATGCAGCCACGAACTGCCCTTCGCGCCCCAGGCACAGCCAAGCGAACTGGAACAGAGTATTGCCAGCCACATTCTGCCTTACATTAATGATGGTGATACCATTCAAGTTGGTTTTGGCGGACTGTCAGATGCGGTTGCCTATGGTTTGGAAAATAAAAAGAACCTGGGCGTGCATTCGGAAATGATGACGGACTCTCTGCTGCACCTGATTAAAAAAGACGCTATTGATAACAGCAATAAAACCATTGACAAAAACAAACTGGTTTACGGACTGGCCGTCGGTAGTCGTGAACTTCTGGATTTTCTGGATAACAACGACGACGCCCACGTCATGCCCCTGCCAACCCTGAACAAGCCGGAAAAAATAGCGGAGCAGGATAATTTCATTTCCATCAACGGTGCTTTGATGTGCGACCTGACGGGACAGATTGCGGCTGAAGGTGTTGGCCTGAACCAGATTTCCTGCACAGGTGGTCAGCTTGATTTTGTCCGCGGCGCAGGCATGTCCAAAGGTGGCAAGTCCTTTATCGCCCTGTCGTCTGTTTTCAAAGGCAAAAACGGTCTGGAATCCCGTATTCAACTGACCCTGCCCGCCGGAACTCCGGTGACCACACCACGCAGTGACGCTATGTTCATTGTGACAGAGTACGGTGTTGCCGACGTGCACAACAAGTCACTGAAAGATCGTACTGCGGCCCTGATTGCAATCTCTCATCCGGACTTTCGCGAGACCCTCACCATTGAGGCCCGTGAAGCGGGTCTGATCGACTAAAGCGGACATTTTATCCTATTCTGAAATCCTATATTGCCAAGCAAAACCGTTACCATGGTAAAGCTGTTGATTTTCGTGGGTCTGGTTCTGGTGTCCCTTGGACTGATTCTGCATTTTGCGCCAGGGCTGTTGAAATGGTTTGGTCACCTTCCCGGTGACCTCCATTGGAAGAGTAATGACTTTCAGGTCTTCATTCCTGTCACCTCAATGATTATCATCAGTGTGTTATTGACACTAATCATCCAACTATGGCGCTGAATGGAGGGAGGAAGTGATGCAGTCACACTATCTTCTGACAGGGTTAACCATCGGCTTGCTTCTGACGGGGTGTTCTGCTTTTAAAGGGTCAGAAAAAAAGTCGATGTGTTCCGAAAGCTGGTATGAGTTTGTAGAGTCGATACTATTCACTGGTGACTCCATGGGTCACGGCCCTGATCTCGGCTCTCCGGAGTGGCGTTCCGTTGTGGAGTTCAGGCTGGATCTACGAGATCAGGGCCTGTTACCTGATCGATCAAGTGATCGCTGGTGCGAGGCTATCGATCAATTTTTGAAAGCCCATGACGAATAGTTCTACCTTCGCGGTAATCCCCTGAGCTGATCATTTCGTCGTAGGTTGTAGACATGACCATATCCAGCTGATCCGACAGATATTTGCCTAACGTGTATTTGGCCTCAAAGATGCTGTGAAAGACCTTGGGTTTTTTTTCGGCACGCTCGGTAAGCCACTCCTTATCGTTAATGCGGCATAGATAGATGTCACCCTCAGCCGAGATCAATTCCAGGTGGGTCGGCTTCCGGCGAACAATGGCAGTCAGCGTTTTCAGATTCATAAGCTAGCCTCACGAGTGTTTTTTGAGAATCCATGATCCCTTAAATGGGTTGTCTAACCTCTGGCTTCTGCCAGCCGGTTCCGCCTCAGGGATGTGTTGTGCAATCACATGCATCAGTTTTGAAAGGGAGTCAGGTTCAACATCCAGCATGACCACACTTCCACCCTGCTCTATGTGATCATGGAAAGGTTGAAGCCTGAAGTTGTCACTGGAAGCTCCGATCAAACCTCCCAGCCAGGTGGAGTAACCCAGTACCACCAGGCAAGAGAAAAAGGTAACGACTGAGGCAACGGGATGTCCCTCCGTTAACTCATGAACCGAGAGTCCGGTCAGAACTGTCAACAGGATGCCCACGAGAAACCCTCGTCCACCCGAGTGGACAGTGTCGTATTCCTCGAGGAAGGACAGATCATTCAGATGTTTTTTTTGCGTAGCCAGATGATCTTTGTGAGCGATGTGGATCCGGTTGTGGTTAACCCCTTCAGCTTCTGCAAGATCGTTCAACTTTTGGGCGAAGGAGAGGTCAGGCAGACGATAGAGTACTCTTAACATACAAAACACCTTTCTTCGGTGATTAATTAAGGTCTCAAAACCCAATGTTAGAGCGTTTACGCATAATTAGCGAATTTGGATCATATGGAAAGAATCAGGACTTTATAACGCACCTCTCTCTTACTAACTCTTTGAAGGCTCAATCAGCCAGAGACAGATAACCGTTTTTTTCGCCAGACCATCACAATTTCCAATTTTAGCGGCTCAGAGAAAGGTAGAGAGCAGACCTGGCGTTCACTCTGCGCAACGAGCCTCCGGCAGAGGCACATAGCAAGGTTGTCTTCATATAACTTTATTCTCACACTGGCTTCAAATTCAACGTTTGCTTTAACCGTGAGGCAAAGCTGAGTGAGGTGGAGGGGTAGAACCCGGGAACGAACGGGAAGAATTTGTCAGACACGGTTGCCGGATTGTTATGAACTTTATGGTGAATGAACTCTCTAAGAATAAATAACTATAAGGAATTTACTATGAATTTACCTCCTGTTCAGCCCTCTGAGCCAACAAGCTCCCAAGCTACTGCGTTTTCAAATCAACTTACAACAACTGACGATTATCATTCATTCCAGGTATTTATACCAAAAGGTAAAAGTACAACTGCATGGATAGAATGGTGCAGGGAAAATGGATTGAATTTTTGGTTAGGAACCAGTGCTGCTCAATTTAAGGTTTCAGAAACAGCAAAAATATTTAATATTGACTCCACTGAAAAATATGAATACTTATTAAAAAACTTCCCTCATGCAGAAGATGATAATTATATAGACTGGGAACGAGTAGCGACTGAGTTTGATGCTGTACACTGCACAGAAGATTTTTTTATTCCGGGATGGGATTGTGAATCAACAGCATGGTTCAATAAAGAGAAATTAGCATTCCAGAAATCTATAAGCTCACAAGAAATTGACTTGTAAAATATATAGTTCAGCATTCAGGTAGCAGTAATAACATGATTGATCTAGCCACGCCCTCTTATCGAAAAGCCACCTTTGCCCTGGCACTGGGGTCATTCCTGATATTCTGTAACCTGTATCTGTTTCAGCCATTGATTCCTGTCATGGCTAATCAATTCTCGATATCTGTGCTCAAGGCCAATGGCCTGCTGGCAGCAAGTACGGCCGGTCTGGCAATGTCACTGTTGCCCTGGGCCATTCTTTCAGAAAAGCTGGGACGTTACCCTGTGATGATGATTAGCCTGGCACTGATACCTCTGACAGGACTGGGCATACTCCTTTCAAACAGCTTGACGGTTATGATTGTTGCCAGAGCACTGCTGGGCGTCGCTCTGGCAGGTTTTGCTGCCGTAGCAGTGGCCTACATGGCAGAAGAATTCACCCAAAACGCCCTCGTGATGGCTGTCGGCACTTATATCAGCGCAAACTCCCTGGGAGGTATCAGTGGCCGTATCTTTGGGGGATTGGTGTCCGAACAGTGGAACTGGGAGACAGCCGTTGCGGCCATGGCACTGTTCAGTCTGCTATGTGCTCTGACTGTCTACGCGTTATTGCCCAGAGCGGTTCATTTTCAGCAAGAATCCGGGGTCAGTGTTAAAGGAGCTACCCGTATTATTGCCGGGCACCTGCATAATCCAAAATTGTTACTGGCTGTATTAATTGGTGGCCTAAACTTTGCCCTGTTCGTCAATTTATACACTGTCATGGGTCTCAGACTGATTGCTCCCCCCCACTCTCTTCCTGTGGGCTGGACTGCACTGATCTTTCTTTGCTACCTGAGCGGCACTATTTCTTCCCGACTCAGTGGGCACTGGCGTAAGCAAAACACCATCACCCAAGGCCTGTTGATCGGAACATTTATTAGCATGTGTGGGTTATGGATAGCCAGTTTTCAGGCCTTGACGACAATCATTATCGGATTATTGCTGATCAGCTCCGGAGCATTCTTTGTTCACTCTCTGGCTTATGGCTGGGTCAGTCATCATGCCACCCGTGCCAAGGCTACGGCTACCGCTCTGTACCTTGTTGCTTATTATCTGGGCGGCAGTCTGGGAGGATTTCTTCTGATCGCATGCTGGCAGACAGCAGCCTGGGGGGGAGTATTAGTGGGGTCAATGACGCTCTATGGATTAATGTACTGGATGTGCTTCAGACTGAGAAAGTATGACTCCACGCACCAAACACCAACCATGGCTGCGCCTTGAGTAAAAGACAAATAGCCTCCGGGAATACGTGCATGAATGCATCCCGTCATAGCTCTCCTTTTCAGATAAATAGCTGTATTTTTGAGGTATTCGAAATAGTATGTGGATCGACTGGCGCCATGGACACGTCGTGCAGGGCTGCACAAACCGAAAAAATCAATCACTTGACTGTGCATCATCAAACTTTTGTTTTCGGTGTTGCTTTCTGTGATCCGACAGGGCTTTCGCGTTTGGCAGGGACTTCTGGCACTCAGGGCAGGTTTGCTCTCCGGTGTGGTATCGACTTTTGTGTTCCGACAAAGCTTTCTTGTTTGGCAGAGCCTTCTGGCACCCAGGGCAGGTTTGCTCTGGGGTGTGATATTGAATTTTGTGAACCGACAGGGCTTGGGTGTTTGACAGAACCTTATGGCACTCAGGGCAGGTTTGATCTCCGCTGTGATATTGACTTTTGTGAACTGACAGGACATGAGCGTTTGGCAGGGTCTTCTGGCACTCTGGACAAGTTTGCTCCGGGGTGTGATCTTTTCTTTTGTGAACTGACAGGACTTGAGCGTTTGGTAAGGTCTTCTGGCACTCAGGGCAGGTTCGCTCTCCGGTGTGATATTGACTTTTGTGAGTGTTCAATGAGGCTTGAGAGCCAAGAGATTTTTCACAGCCAGAGTGATCACATCGGTATTTTTTGGAGCCTGCCTTCCTTTGTTTTTTCACAGGAGGTGGATTTAATTTTAATGATCGAGCAGCTGTGCTGTGAGTACCTGAGACAACGGTCGGGCCTTCAGCAGGATGACTTACCGAGCCAGATGTCTTATCACCTGTCTGCAAATAAACATCTGTTCTGCAAGCGAAAGAGTCGTCTGAGGTTGAACGACACTGGGTACTTGTGGAGGGAGCGAAGATACAGCGTCCTTGTCGATGACAACAGGGCTGTTCATGGCAATTTTCGTCAAGGCTATGTCGGAAG
>NZ_JAHHPS010000048.1:0-4611 GCF_024606275.1 Endozoicomonas sp. SESOKO4
ATTATCTTCAGTTCCGTGAACGACGTGATCGCACCATGAGGATGTTTGAGCATGGCTGGGAGAAATACTTTAAGGCAAATGTGCCCAAATGGTCGTTCTCCCACGCAGAAAGTATTCCTTACTTCTACACTCCCGGAGCCTTTTACAAATGGCAAAAGGGCGATGTTCAGACAGTTCACGGTCATGATAAGAGAAATGCCTCACAATCAAGCTTTCCATCTGCAACCTCGGCACACCACCTTGATACTGGTGAACATTTCAGCTTAACGGAACAGCCATGAGCGACTGACAGCCATGAGCAACTAACAGTCATGAAGCGACTAATACTCAGCTCCGAGGTACCAGAATGACACAGGCTCGCCCCAATGCAGTAAGCCTTGCAGTGGCCATTGCAATCTATTCTTCCATCATTGGTACACAGGCACTGGCCGATCGCAGGCTGCAGACCAAATCTTTCGATATTCCGGGCAATGAAGGTGTGGAGTTTACCCAGACTGAGGTCGTGGTTCAGCCAACTTTGGGGGATGACCAGCAACCAATACCCAAATCCTTTACCACCACCTACCCTGATCAGACTGAAGCCAGAGCAGTCTATGACGTTCCTTCTGAGGGCTTTACAGATGTTCTTTCTGGCATTGACGGTGGCGTTTCCAGTGTGGATCTTTTTGAGACAGGCAAGAATGACGTTGCTCAGAAATACACCAAAGTCCTGAGGGTCGGTAATGAGGGGGTCTTCAGGTTCACCCATAACCTTGCAGAAAAGCAACTGGTTATTGAAGTCAGAGATGGGATGACTTGTCAAAATTCAATAAGGGCTGTTCGTATTCAATCAGTTAACACCCGACTGTTAGAACCTCTGACGAAAGTCGCCAGCCCCAAACAACTGGCCAGAATATTGAAAGGTGCGAATGGAAGAGCAGGAAGCCTTGGAGCGGCGGACAAGTATACTGCCCTTGCCACTATTAAAATAGACGAAGTTGAAGTAGCCGGGCGTACCTTCATGCGTCTTGTCGCTTCAGGCGATCAGCCACCTGAACCGCAGCGTCTGGGTAAATCACTCTTTATCAATGATGAGACTCTCTTGGCCGCAGCCACCTCAGCCTATACCCAGGTTTATGTTCTGGGTAAAAGTTTACAACAGGAAGCTCTGAATGAACTGTTGGCATACCAGAAACCCGTCGGATATGTAGTACATGTTGAGGATGAAACACTGGCTTATTATGTGCCCGATGGTTACCCAAGACTGGAAGTGGTTCAGGCTCCGGGAGAAGAGATTGAAGAGATTATCGTTTTCCATGGTCAAAAGCAGAATCCAACCGATATTGCTTTTGTAAAAAGCCTCTTCAACCTCAGGGCAGAAGTTGTCGGTAATGCCCCCGCTCCTGCAGTGACGGCACAGGTTAAAAAAGACAAACTCAAAAGCTATCAGCACATCATCCGAAGCAGGCAGATGGCGCTGCTGGAGGAACTTGCTATTGACTTCGCTGTGCAGTTCGATGCTGAATTTGAAGAAGGTAAACTGTTGGCGCTTGCCCGCTATGAAGCGCTGCAGCAGGCATTGACCAGCGCTACTCCCGATAATGAAAATGAGTTTGAATTCACAGCAGCACACATCAAAGTTGCTTCCTCGATCATGACGGCAATCTGGCTACAGATTCAACTCGAAAAACACTTCAACTTCAAACCTGTACTGAGAGATCTTCTGGCTAGCGAGGCATTTGTTCAAAGTGTTCAGAGGGTTATACCCGCTGTAGCTGAATTGCCTGCCAATGGTTTTGGAGACGACGTCAAGCTGGCTACCAAAGTCTTTGGAGACATGACCAGACAGCTACTTGAGCTGGAAAACCAGCAGGAGGGGCTGAATGCAAGAGCGGGCGAACTCGCCCAGCTTAAAAATTTCTTACAGCATGCAACCGAAAGAGCCAATGCCATTGAAGCGGAAAAGCAGAGAGCACAATCCCTCAGGAAGCAAATTGAGGAGGAGCTTGAAATGCTTCTTCAAGAATGGAAAGACACGAAAAAATGGCGAGATAAACTTCAACAGGAAGCTGATCGAATTCCAGAGCTGGAACAACAAGCTTCTGACGCCAGAGTGAAAGCCACAAAAATTCGCAACGCTCAAATGGCAGCCGAACTCGGCATTGATGACTGGGATGATTTCCAGCCTCCCGAAGTGCAAAAGAGACTCATCACAGAGAGAATTAATGAAATCAACAGAGCGGTTGCCTCAACCGTTGCCATAGCAGGAGAGTTTGAGGAAAAAGCAGTTAAAGCAAAACTGGCGGCTATTGAAGGTCATCTCGATATTATTCCGGGCAATGAAGACGATCTGGATGCCCGCTTTGAGTCCATTCATCACCATCTGCAACAGCAGGCAGGCCAGAACATTGAGCTGGCCGCACAGAGACTGGCTATCGTTGCAGATCTTCTCGGTCTGGTTCCGGATAACAAAAATGATCTGCAAGCTCGTCATCAGAACATTCAGCATCAACAGCACCTGATGCAGCAGGTCGATCAGGAACCTCTTCAGAGCACCGAAACCTATGCTGAAGAACTCACTGCAATCAAAGCCCGCCATGCAGACATTGCCGAGCAATTGAACATTGAGAATTTTGACGGCAATGCCGATATTTTTCTTCAGCAAGAACGCCTGCTTCGGAAACTTCAGACCATCAGTGATCATCAAAAACACCTGCTACAGAAACTTCAGACCCTCAATGTTCAAGACGCAGAAGGAGAAGCCATCCTCAAGGCCAGGCAAAATGCTCTGGCATCAATGCTCGGTATTGAGATGAGTAAAGACTGGACAGTAGAGTATCGTAGCACCCTGATAGATGTAGCCTGTCGTAAGATTCGCAAGTTGGAAAAAGTACTGAAAGACATAAGAACTCCGGGCCACACAAGAGCCTGGCCTGAAGTACTCTTGAAAATCAGTGCTGTGGAAAAAGCTGCCGGGATAGAAGGTCTCCATAAAGAGCAGGATATTTATGTCCGTCGTCAGGCTATTTCTGATGAGATGCAGACACACATCGAAGAAATCGCAAAGCAGGCAGAGGAGGAGGCCCTGCAAATACTGGAAGCAATGGAGACAATACTGAACCTCAAAGTCAAAGTCAGAGTTTATAAAGATGATGACAAAGCAGCAAGGCTCTCCAACATTCGTTTAAAACTTGACAGCGATGATATCCCGGAAGACGTCCTGGATCAGCTGCTGACTGCCCTCTGGGAAGAAGACAGAACACTACTGGACAGAACACTACTGGCTGAGAGGGCTATCAAATTCCAGAGGCTTCGAGCGCGTCTTTCCTATAGTGTCGAAGGTTCGAAGGAGCGAGCCAGAGATCAACAGAGACAATGGCTTGAAGCTATAGAGGAAAAGCTGAACATCAAAACGAGTGAAAACGCTTTTGCTAAACCAAGAGGCCATTTATTGGTTTTTATACTGGCCGATGATCTTGGGGTAGAGTTAGAAATGGATGACAGCCTGCACAACAAGAAGGATGCTATAAGAGCCAAAATTTTCGACTTACTGGATGAAGTAGACGAAGCCTATGACGATGAAGCTGTCAGAAGAGACAGAAACAATGCATTGGCTCGTCAACTCAACATCAAGGACTACAAAGATGATGCCACCATCGACGAACAGAACCGTCTGATTGAATACAGACTGTATCAGTTGGATGTCAGCGTTCGGAAAATAGGTGAGCCTGATGTGAGTGAGCGCATCAGAGCCATTGATAATGAGCTTGACGAGCTGATGGCTCCCCTGGGACCAAAGCCCCGATACGTCCTTGATCGTGAGCTGGCTACTGCCAGACGAGAAGTGGAAGAAGCAGTGGATGAGCTAACAGGCGCATATCGCTTGCTGGCTACGCTTGAAGGCAAAAACGTGAAATTTGCGGGGAACCGTGCTGACATCCAACACCTCTCGGATAGAGGCAACAAAGCCCTCAATCGGGATATGAAAAAGGTTCAGATCCACTTGGGTCTGGCTGCCGATGATGATCAGACCTCTGAAGGACGAATAGAAGACATAAGACTTTTATTAAAGAAAAAAAGCGCAGAAAAACGAGATGAAATCCTTGAGAATCTGAGAGCCAAAACAAATCTGAACATTGAGATAACGAGTGGCCTCAGTTTACTGGAAGACTCTGATTACTTTATTACCATTTCTTCTTGCACAGACTCTCATGGTCAGAAAGAAGCCTTGGGTAGACTGCCTTTAACCAGAAAAAAGTACACTCAGGTCACGGAATTTCTGCGTGAGCACGACAGGAAAAGTATAGAACTAGCCAATGCACGGCTTGAAGAGTGGGATGCAAAAGAGAAACTGGATCGTCAGGAAAAGGAGATTATCGATCCTGGATACATGGATCAGAATGCTAAACCCATGCATGAGGACGAAATGGCCTGGCTGGGTTTAGTCCTGAAGCAAAAAAGTGATGCGGTATTAAAAGCAGAAGTCGCTCTTACGCATTATCACAAAGCAGTTCTTGAGGCCACTGAAGCGTCCGTGGGTCTTAAATCAGACACTTCTGACACCCATGAACAACGGATTAATGCCCTGAGAAACAAACAGGTACAACTGGGCGGTGATGATGGTACTGGCGG
>NZ_JAHHPS010000499.1:0-10606 GCF_024606275.1 Endozoicomonas sp. SESOKO4
ACAATGAATCCTTTGCTGTATCGTTTAATTCCTGAAGCAATGGTGAGGAGGTTGATTACTATAAGTTCCAACGAGTCGGAGAGTCCGTCAGCACCCTGGCGCAAGAAGGCATTATGCATCAATTTATTGCCAAAAGTGATCGTTTTAAAAGCCGGAAACCACGCTTTGGCGAGTATCTTGTCGTACTGGAAAAGGATCTTCCGGAGAGTTGCCGAAGTTTCACTGACCGATTACAAGTGAGTTATGTTAACGGCGAAAGAGCCTTCCGGGTCTATCATTTCAAAGCAACGAATAGTTATGGTAAATACGCTCACATTATTGATGATACCAGTACTCCTTACGCAACTGCTGAGCAAGGTTTATTGAATAGCATTCATGACATTGGCGTACTTAATGGCAAGTTTGGCGTTATGCCTACGTCAACGATACCGGCATTTCACTTTACCGGGCGTCGTTGGGTGTTCCTTAGCCCGTTATTGGGGAACTCCACTTATTTCGCCTCTCCATTACCTGGCAAATTTGAAAGCTGGATCAAGGCCATTGAGCGACCTGATTTTGGCTGGGATGGTCTTCGGGATTGGGGCGATGTTGAGTTCTATGGCTCCATGAAAAGCGGCCTTGGTACGAAAGACTCTAAAACCTGGGGTTATAGTCCAGAGGTTATGCAGCGGTTAAGCTTTGCCAATGCCCTATGCGAAAATATGCTGGCTGCCGTGTTGTTAAGGTCACGCCTGCGTCGGGATTCCCAAGACTATTATTATCAAAATCAACTGGCAGTGAAAGAGACAGAAAACTTTATTGAACAGTTGCTGAACGAATACCTGTCAGGCCTTTTTGCAAAAGAAAAAGAATTACAGCCCAAGTCAAGGTTGCAATCATTTATGGGTTTAGACGACAACAAATACCATTCATGGTTGACTCGCACAGCACAGGAGATCTTGTACTGGACTGCCCTGCAACCTTGTGAGGTCACAGACCCTGATGCATTTCCCCCTTCTGTTGAGTGTTACTCAGAACATTTAAAGCAAAAGGGGCGTTTGGATACAATGCTGTACCCGGAACCTCTGCACCCGCACCCCACGGATACACAGAAAAAATTTCCCAGGCACTTCAGCCAAGCCGATGGTCAGCTTAATCTCGGCGCTAGTAACGCTGTTTTTCCTCTGGTTGCTCTGAGTAAGGGGCTTACATTGTTTGCCAGCAATGTTTTTGCATTCGCAGACCAGTACACAGAGGTTGATAATATGGAATGAAAAAGTCTGAGACGATCTACATTGTTTTTTGTTGCGCTGACTGCCCTGAAATCCTCCATGGCGCTTCAAGCCAGGGTAAAACGCGACGGAAGTTTGCTGGACCTTCCAGCGTACAGGGCTGCTGACACTGTTGTTCTTTGTGACACTGGCTTGGTCAGCAGCCTTTTTTTAAACTCTGCGATTCTTCTTTTTTGGAACTTTAGTTTAATTAACGGGTCTGTATTTATGAGCATTCTTTTGGCGGGCTCGCCCTCGTCATGATTAAGGAGAATTAAAGAAAGGAGAAAAACGATGGATCCACTATCTCAACCCCCATGTAATCAGGGGCAAAATCTCTCTACTTACAGTGCCAGAGCTGAGAGTGCTGCAAAAGTTGCTACAGCGGATTATGGCAATGTCTACCCCAGAACCGTCAGGCCTGCCATCGTTGAGCCGTCTGGGGTCAATCGTAGAGACTTCACACCGGGTTTTCTAACAGGACAAAAATATCAAAAAAAGATCGAGATTTTCTCCGGAATAGCTGCTTTAGATGAAGAAGCCTTTGAAGCGGCTTATCGAAATCCAAAGCTCGACTTTACCGATTTTATAGGTATTTGTGTTAAGTATTATATCGGAACTACCGAGGCAACCGCGTATCCTGAAAAGAAGTCTGTGCTTAGCACCAGGCCGGGGGAATGCCTTGATATTACAGATCTTTCAGGAGACTCACTATTTGACTTAATCAGTTATCAGCATGATATACCTGAAGGCATAATATGTGGAGACGCAATAACATTTTGCCCGTTAACGTCGTCTGATTTTGATCAGATCCGCAGTTTTCTCGAAGAAGACTTAAGTCTTGCCCCAAAAGACAATGTGATCATTGATGCGGGGTCAGGGCGATATTGTTATCACAGTGCTCTATTTGCCCTGGCAGGTTTTACTGTAAGACCTTACGACTATTCACCTGCCAGAAGTATTTACAGGGGGCATGGAGTTGCAGAGAAGTTGTGTAGTCCATTTCTGACGCCAAACGATAAAGATTTGACGGGCGATGATATTACTTCATCTTTTTTTGATACAAACTCAGTGTTGTTTATGAGTTTCCCTGACAAGCCTGGCTATTCTTTTAGCCTTCCTCTGGTGAAAAAATACACTGAATCGGAAGTGTTGAATAAAGTGGTTGTTCTTCTCATCCTGGATAGTGACGGATGTGAAGGTACTTCTTTTACTGTTTCAAAAGAGACAATGGATTTACTCAAGGAAAACTATGAATTACGTAAAATAATTGATACAGAAAAGCGTCCTGCAGAGATACAAATCCATGTCAGGAAAAGCAGTGCCGGACTCAAAAACAACCACAACGAATACAGACTCGAAAGCAATAGCAAGTCAACCGCTCGCTCCTCAGACGACGCACAAACGGAGGAATCAGGCGCATCTTAAGGCGACGGCTGAAGGTCAAACAGGAACCGCTACTTGAACAGACCTTTAGTCTTTTCAGGTTCGTGTGCAATTAAATTTCCTCACTCTATTGTTCGGCGAATAAATGATCTACCAGTCAACTGGAGTGAGTTTAATCTGAACGTAAACACATTCAGGAAAATGATCGTTATGATTAGCTCCAACTTTGCTACATAATACTCCAAAAAGTAAGTTATCTAAGCATATTGGATACGGATTGGGATGAGTGCTCATATCTCTATTAATCTCGCAACCACAATCTTCACATGATGAAGTACCTCTTAGTACAAATGGTTTGTCTACCAGCTTTTCACCTTTTTCATTAAAAACGATGGGTAGCGCCATGCGGCGATGTTCTGCTTTCTGAATGATTTCGAAAGACAAACTACCTTCTGGGGTATCAAAGCTGAAATTTACAGAAAAATCATCGGGACGCTCAGCGTGATTTCCGAAAAACTTTACAAGGTGTTTCCCCCTTCTGCGTCCTCTTTCGGTTATTGATTCATAAAAAAGCTTTGAAATTTTGCAATAATAAGTATCTTCTCCCGGTTTCTTGAACACTGGTATAGTCCCCATTTTACGGATCTTCCCATGGAGCTGAATCGGCTTCTGTTCAGTTCTGTCACAAAATAAGGCATCATCTTGACCCAACTGCACACTGCAAGGGCAGTTTACTCTGTGCTCCCTCATTCTCGCAGTAGCTACATATTGGTGGCATATTCGGCAATTGACTTTGTTAAAACGGCATTTCGACATGTGTATCGGCACAAGGGCAGGCTGATGTTGAAAAGAACAGCCATCATCTCTGTTGGGGCAGAAACCGGCTCCAGAGCATCTTCTTAAATGTTCCTGTATACCCATCTTATTTTGAATCAAACCTATATGGGAATTACAAAAACGGCATATGTCGCCTTCTTGAAGAGTGCTTCTGAAACAATGCAAGTAGGCCGAATCAATACTGTTCTCTCTGGAATTGAAAAAAGCATAGGGCGAGTGATCAGTTCGACAAGCCGCACCCCTGTCCTCCTGATCAGAACGAGCATTGGCCAGCTGTTCGCACCTGTTTTGAAGTGCTTCGAATGCCCGGGTAAATGACTCAGCCAGTTGCAAGTGTTCGGGATCGTTGATCTGGCGACAAGTATGAATAAACTGCTCGACTCTATGCTTATCCTCTGGCATTACAGGCACACCATAAAATAATACACTCCCTGGGGGAATCGCCTGTTCTTCCTCTACCGGGTTCACAGGTTCTGACTGATGCTCCAGCGTAACCGGGGTATGGTGGTCTATGATATGACCCTTCAGGAATGCCAGCGGGCAGCTGTGGTTACAGCCGAACGGACATTGAAACATGATGGCCGCAGCTGTGTCTTCATAGTTGAATAAACGATCGTCCATTCTCCCACGACAAGTAATGCATTCTTTAATAGTGTTCATTTTCAGGTCAGTCATTGACTTAAAACAGCCAATACAGACACTGTGAGGAAGACTCGAAGTGCAAGTCCTCGCTTCTCCGGTAATGAGCTCTGTGCAAACGGGACAAAACAAATGTTGCTGGCTTCCACTAAGATAAGCCGTAGCGTACAAAGGAATGGGTGTTTCATCGTCGTTTCTTTGAGGTTCATAATCGTAAATAGCCTCAACTTGCTGCTGATTTATCGGTTCCCGCCTTCCATCTCTCTCGGAAGCGGCTGTGCCGGGTTCCCGGGTTTGTTCGGAGCTGCGTTCTGAGTGATGCATTGCATTAGCTTCAGGTCGAGTCGACCTTTCATTTCTTTGGTGATTCCCACCTGCAGGATTTGAAGGTCTTTGGGCACCAGGACGCTTACCGGCACCATGTTCAGGACGGTCATAATGAAAAGGCTGCTTGCGAATGAAGCGGTTCCATTCATGCCATCCGCCACCTGCTGGCATCGATGGGCCGAAAATCTCTGGATACAGTGATTCAAGAAAGCTCTGGTTATACAGACTGAACCGTAAGTAGGCTTCAGTCCTGCTGATCAATAACAGCTTGCCGTTGTGTTGGATGATGTATGACAGTTGCCCATTACTGTCCTGCACATGAAAGGCTGCCCCGTAAATATATGCCAGAAATCTTAATAGCGGGTCATCAGATAATGAGTTCAGTAACCATTTATTAGCCCACCTGAAAACAGGTTTGACACCGCTGGTATTGCTGTCAACTGATTCAGCAGTGATAAGTTGAGGCCAGTTTTCATCAGACATGTCACTGACTCTCGCCACGGCAGGAAACTCCGAAGGCACAAGAACCAGGGCTTCTTCCTGATTAAGCCTTAGCCAGATGGCATCCTGAAATAAAACCGAATTGCTGGAATCAGCATAACGGATTGACAAGGGGAAAGGGGCAGGCAGGAGATGCGTTAACGGGTTTTCTACCGCATCAAGGTCATTCTTGTCAGAGCGATCAAAACCATTATCGGCAAAAAGTTGGGTTAGATTGTAGGGTATGGGTAAATCAGGTTGACGACTCAGCAATGATGGCGGGCTGTTTTTCGGGGCCCCGAGGTCTTCCGGGTCGGTGCCTGATGAAATGGCCTGTGTGGCAACACCCTGAATGACCCAATGTTCGTGACAATGGCCAGTTGGGTCAATATATCTTACGGCGCTGGGCAGATAAGCGGGTTCCAGTTCCAAAGGTTCATTATCACCTGAGAATTTCCAAACATGGCCTTCAGCCAGGGCGAGCTGTAATTTTATCTGACTGTATTGCGGTGCGACCACTGAAACATGAGTATCAAAAGAGCATGAACTATCCCCGCCAGGTTGTGCAGGCTGCGGTGGCAGATTCAGGTCAGGCAGCGGGTTCTTGGCTTCGGGAATATTCCGATAAACTGTGGCAAGCAAGGGTAACAGTGAACTGAATGACACGGGCTCAACGAAACTATTCACAGCTACTGCCTGCGGTATCGTTGCCAGCTGCATCATAAGGCAGACAAAAAGAAATCTGCAAACAGCAAGTGTGTAATATGTTTTTTTCATATCACCCTGATATACGTTATTTACCATCCAGTCAGAAATAAATTAACTGGTATGTATGATCAAACATAAAAATTATTGTTGATGGACTCTCCGTGGTGCGAACTCAATGCTTCTAAGTCCGATCCGGTCGCATCGATTGTCCGGGTATGGACACGCTCGGCCCATAACAAACCGATTCCCGGTAGCAAGATAGATCATCAGGCAGAGGGTCGCCATCAAAAGGGCTTAACATCAATTCTGTTTTCAAATTATGGTAAACGAAGTTCAGGTACCTTCATTGCAATGGTTGGATTTTGGGGTGCGGAGCGAGGAATTTGTATGATGATATTTTTGCCGGAATCACAACTATCGGCTAGGCTGATCCGCTAACCGGTGCTCATTATGAATTTTCGATGTTTGTTTTAATGACAAGTAAAGTTATAAGGATCATTATTTTCATACTCTCACTAATCATTGGAATTAGACAATCCTGTTGCTGCGTGTTGAATCTATGAGAAGTTACGCATTATTTTTCATTTTTTTCCTACAGTTGTCTTTGGCAGGCTTCAGCTATTCAGTTATGGATCATCAGGATAATGGTGAAGATGAAACTCCTTTAAACATACACTCACCGGGTGAATTTGAGCTTATCGAGAGCTCATCATCACCTGGCCTCTTTTTCCGCTTTGGAAACGATTTTACTTTTCGTCGTTATGGTGATTATTTATCACTGAACGGATTGCGAGCACTACCCTCTCTGGCATTTAACATCATGAAGTACTGGTTGGTGAGCAAAAAAACCGCCTCCGTGCTGAGTCGCTGGACAGAAAACACTGTGACGCTGCACACGGCGCAAGTCTTGTCCATGGCCATTTTACCCAGTGTAGAAAGTGCCCTGTACAGCTGGTGTACCGGTACCCGTTCGGGGTCAGAGCAAATTCAGGTGGACTCACCCCAGATCCGCAAGCGATTTTACCTGGAGTTGATTTACCAGCTGGGGCTTCATCAGCAGATGTTGCGAATAACGCCATTCCCATTGAACCCATCCACCAGTCCGACGCTGGCCGGGGTGCCATTACCCAATGGCTACTCCCATTGGCTGGAGCTCTATGAGGCCAGTTGGCAACACAGTGTCGTTCACATTGACCTCTCATGGGTTTCACCCACGGCGCCAGAAGCCATTCGTATTGACATTCATTATTCAGATAAAGCCACAGAGTCAACGGTAGTGACACTGACCCACAACGGAGATTTAGAAAGTCTGCCGGTGAGTATTGAGTCACTGTTGCATAATGAGGCGAAAGATGAGGCGAAAGATTTTGCCAGAGGTCGTCCCATTGCTAGCCTCTTAACCGATGCGGTCATTAAAAACACCGTAGCTCTGATCCAAAATCGGGTTTCAGCCGCAACCCATTTCCCTGTGTCACGGGTTGCTGGCCAACTTGAATTTGACGCGGATGGTTATAGTGGTCAGTTATCACTTTGTGGTGAACAGCAACCTGATTGCGACAGCCACCTGCAATTGACGTATAAACCTTTTCCATACCCGCATTTTGGTATGATTTTGCAGGGACAAGATCACATTAAAGGCAGCGTTGACGCGACAATTAAGCAACTGGCGAATGCCAATCGCGCCGAGCTGATTCTGCAACTGGTAGAAAAGGTGATCCTGCACATTTTTATAACTTCATTTCAGCAAATCAATCAGGACGCAGAGCATACTGACAACGATTACTTTCAGTCCTCCCTTCGACATGACGAACAAAACCTTGAAACGGCCATAGTACCCTCACACCATAAACCTGTTGCACCTCAGCAGCCAATGGTTGAAACATTGATGCCAGCAAGCCAGTTTCCTGATTCCGCAGAGCCTCCGGTGCAATGGCCGGATGAATCTCAAATGAATGCTCTAAAGTCAGGTGTCGTAAAAACAGAGTCTGTCAAATCCCCTGCACAGTTTCAGGAAAATGATATATTGCTCGTTTACCCTCAAAATGCTGTTGACCACCCCAGCTTTGATTTGAATGTAAATCCCGGAGAAATGAGAGATGCCCTTAGAGATGATGTACGTCGCAGATTAGTATTTCTTTATGAAAATAACCTGAGAGACGATAGGCCTACACGGGATGAAGAGAAGTCGCTAGAGGATTCAATATTAACGAGGTTGCCGACACCGCTATATGAGTTCCTGAACAAAGACTGGTCTGGTAGAGACAGGTTTGCCCCAGAAGAGTATCAAGCTCTGGCTAAGTTCCATTCTGCATTTATTTTTTTTGATGAAGATGATTATATGCACTACGAGAATTGTAACAACATAGGTGTGGAATTCGTGACGTACGCGGCGAGGGATGAAAAGGGCAGCGAATTTAACAAGTTTTTAATAAAGGAGTGCCTGCCTCTGCGCGAAGGCTGGAGCCTGGACGAACAGGAGATTATTCAGAGCTGGCTGAATTCCGAACTGCAAGATTGTCAGGCCTATCCTGAGCGAGAGCAAATGGCAGAATATGTAAAACTGTGTCACTACGGCCCATTAAAAGCGGATTGTGTGTCAGTCTGCAGCGACTGTTACTGTGCGTTTGAAAACCAGGCTGCCTATAATCGCATTAAAAACCTTGAGAGCCAGGTGGAAAAATTGTCATAACGCAGACGCTCTCTCAGGCGGATTAAACTTTGAAATGTCTAATTCCTTGTGGCACTGGCTTGGCCAGCGGCCTTTTTTCAAGCTTCGATCCTTCTTTTTCGGAACTTTCATTTAATTAACGGGTCAATATTTGAGTGGACTCAGCTTCGCCAAGATTAAGGGTAATGAAAGACAGGAAAGAAACGATGGATCGATTACCTCAAAGCTCATTTAATCAGGGGCAAAACCCCTCTACTTACAGTTCTACAGCAAATCATGGCAATGTATTCGACAGAACCGTTACCCCTCTCAGTGGGTCATTGGGAGTCAATCGTGCAGATTTCGCAACAGAACTTTCAACAGGACAAAAAGATCAAGAAGAGATCGGAATTTCTTCCAGAGCCGTTGCTTTAGATGTAGATACCCCTGCAGTCGCTGAAGACAAATCAAAACGGCAATTCACCAATGCTGGAGATATTGGTCTTATGATCAAGCCAGAAGCATTATCACCCAGTCCTTTAAAAAGCTATAAAGCCAGCCCGTGTGTGAGCACTGCTATTCTCTCCGACAAACAAGTCGAGTTGATTCAAAAACTCCTTGATAGAAAAGGTCATAAACTCAAAGAAGCTGAACTTATGCACCTTATCCACTATATATCACGAGAACGTCGCAGAATATACGTCCCTGAGGCTTATTTTAAATCATCTTGCTTTATGAAAGAATTTGTAAAGAATGATATTTTGAGACTTTACGAAATACCAAAAGATAAAATAACCAGAGATATACTACTGGCTCAGAACAAGAGTGATTATTCCCGTATTGTCTACGACGGACTGCCTGATGAATTGAAAACAGATCATCATTTTCTTATTCAATATTCAGGCCGCAATGGTATTCCCAAAGGTACACCTCTGGAACTGGCAGCTTTCATTTATGGCCATCTGGACATCACAGCAAAAATAAAATCCCTGGGCACTTTTCCTGATAGTTTTAAAAATCAAAATGATGATTTATACGATGAACTCATTCGTTCAGGAAGGATAGAGCTGAAAGACCTGCCAGAACACATTAAAAGTGAAAACAAAAAGTACTGCCTGTCACAATTATCAAATGGCTTGTGTACTTTATCAGAGGTTCCGGTTCGCTTTATAACAAAAGAAATCATGTTGGATTCGCTCAGTGGCCAAAAATGGTATGGTAATTTTCAAGACATTTACTTTGGTAAATGCACTATGTTCACCGAGGAACCCGTCTTTTTTGAAGAAGTACTGGTCAAGACCTTATTAGCCGCACTGGAAACAAACCATAAGTTATATCAGGAATTTCGCAATTCCCTGTACATGGTTTATTTATCCGCCTCAAAAAGATATAAGACAGACAAAGAAAAACTTGGTTTGTTATTAAAGAAGCTGGTAAAAACCAATCCTTTTATCTTGAATGATATTGAAAAATCGAATAATACGTTGCTTAAGGCATTAATCGATACAGCAAAGCATTCACTGTTGGATATATTAAGAAAAACACCTGAAGTTAGCCGAGGTTTTGATATTGCTGCTCTTTATTTTTTCTTTGATATAGTCGATGCAGATAACGATTTTAAAACCCATGTCTTGAATATTGTTTATCCTTATTTTCCTGATCTGGGTCGCGAAATGCTTCCGGAAGAAATTCTGAAGGAACTAGACAGTATAGTGCTCAAGTCTGAACCCTTTGACAAGGGATACGGGTGTTTTCAGAGTAGAAAGTTACAGCCAGATGACCCTCGCATTGTAATAGACTACATTGAACAGCGTCTGGATTGTTTGCACTTTTTTAACAACAAAGAATATCTGGAAAAGTGCTGCACTGATCCAATAGTCCGGCAAAGGCTCATACATGTACTTGCGCAAAGGTTAGTTGCCAATAAAAAAGTTTTGTTGAAGACCTGGTCATGTCGTCTACCCCGACAATTACTGGATGATACTCTGAACTTTCTCAAAGACCCGGCACTTTTCTTCAAACTGGATTCTTCCGAACAGTTGATAGAACCCGGTAATCCACTCAATTTTCAATTGCCCAATACTTCGGCATTCGAATTGGTAGTCGCTGCCCACGCATTTGATTTTCATCCTGCGGAATTAGCTTCCGCTCGTCAGTTACAGGCAGAGTTTGTTCGTGCTGGTGAAACCGTTTTTCAACGGGTTTATCCTGGTCAACATCCGTTATCACTATTCGAGAAAGAAGGCACCATCGTTGGTGGTCGTACACTGGCAATAGTCAATGGTGAGGAGGTTGATTACTATAAGTTCCATCGGGTCGGAGAGTTTGAGGC
>NZ_JAHHPS010000500.1:0-1552 GCF_024606275.1 Endozoicomonas sp. SESOKO4
GTTAAGGGTTGCAGGATTTCCAGGTAGAGCCTTTGCATATAGTCGAGTCTCAGCACCCCTGACAGTGGTTGCAACCGGACTGTATACTGTTCCCAGAGGCTCTCATCCGACAATGACTTCAGCCGCTTGGCGAAATAGACAAAACGCTCCCTGTCTTCATCGGAAGAAAACAAAGCCGTTGCCTTATTTAACACGGGCAAAGGCACGGTTTTATCCGCATGATGCCAGAAAAAAATCCGATCCTTTTCGCTGGTCTGAAGGTAGCGCTCGACGCCCTTTCCCCCATAAGAAGACAGAAGCTTTATCAATGATTCCAGCATCAGAACGGTTTCAGTGTTTTCATGTATTTCAAGAAATTGTTTTAAAACCGACCAGTTTAGTGACCAGCCCGGCTTAGGGGTGGCGAGATAGAGAGCGACCGTTTTTATCTGGTGATTGAATTTATCATCTTCTTCAGCTCTTTCATCATCTGAATCGCTGTCTTCTGAAGTGAATTCTCTAAACAGGCTCTTTTTCAGTTGTGTTTCCCGGTATTGCAGTTCCTCAATGGCAGGTAGCCCTTCTGATGCCCAGAGCCTGGCCATAATTTGCAGGAGTAGGTGATTGGGGGCTGTCCAGCAACTTGTCCAGTCCATCACTTGTTTCACTGCCTTATATTTGAGCACGCCTTGACCATTGTTCATGGAAGAAAAGGCGCGGAAGCACTCCATACTGAACTCACCATTTTTTTCTCTCCATTCAGACCAGTTCAGTACCTCTTTCACTTCCTCATATTTTGGCATACGTCTGGTGTAGTACATTAATGAGAAAGAGTGTAATAGCTCCATATTGAACTCGCCATACTTGTCTTTCCATTCCGGCCAGCTCAGTACCTTTATCACCTCACTCTGTTTGGGCATGCCTTTGCCATGATTCATAGACGAGAGGGCGCTGAACAACTTCCTATTGAACTTGCCATCCTTGCCTCTCCATTCCGGCCAGCTCAGTATCTCTATTACCTCATTATGTTTGGGCATGCCTCTGCCATGATTCATAGACGAGAAGGCAAGGAACAGCTCAATACTGAACTTGCCATCTATGCCTCTCCATTCCGGCCAGCTCAGTATCTCTATCACCTCATTATGTTTGAGCATGCCTCTGCCACGGTTCATAGACGAGAGGGCGAGGAACAAGTTCATATTGAACTTGCCATCTTTGTCTTTCCATTCCCGCCAGCCCAGCACCGCTTTCACTTCCTCATGCTTGGGCAAGCTTTTGCCATTATTCATTGACGCAAAGGAAGAGAATACAGCCAGAGTCGCTAAATATTCGAGTTCATCCTGACTGCGTTGGGCAAAATCAAGGATATGTTCTTCTCTATTCTCCAGCATGTTGGTCAGTATGCTGGTACTTTCGACGGTTTCATGAAGGTGCTCAAAAAATACGATCGCATTACGGAAGAAGCCATTAAAAGACCTTCTTTCTACATGGCTAAGTAGCCTGTAAAAAGAGTGTTTGACAGTGATGTTTTTTTTCTCGAATACCTTCATCAGGGTTTTCGCTTTTTCCAGCT
>NZ_JAHHPS010000501.1:0-1442 GCF_024606275.1 Endozoicomonas sp. SESOKO4
TAGTAGATCAGTTCAACGAATCCAACACCCCCTGGCCCGGCGGGGCAGCCCGAACCAGAGACTCATGGACTCAGGCAAGGTCATCCTTTGCAGGATTAACTTAACGCCTGAGGATAGCAACCCAGCGGCCAAGATTGAGCAGGCTGCCCAGTGCTGCGGCAACATACGTCATGGCTGCCGCTTTTAAAACGTCTCTGGCAGCGGGCATATCTTTTTCTGAAAGGTAACCCTCCGCCAGAATGGGCAGGGCTTTTTTAAAGCTGGCATCCAGCTCTACAGGCAGGTTAATCAGCTGCACCCAGATAGCCGCAATCATGCCGGAAACACCGATCAGAATCGTTAGCAAAACGCTGTGAGGAACCCGGGTCAGAGCAAAAACCAACGGAGTAATCATGAGCGCCATGGCACTGAAGCGCTCTATAGTCATGGCAAGACGTATCCGTCTCTGGCGCAGCATAAATCCGGCATGTTTCTCCTGATGCTGAAGCGCGTGACCGGTTTCATGGGCCGCGACTGCGACTGCGGAAACTGAGCGTCCATCATAGTTTTCTGGAGAAAGCGAAATCAGAAATTCTTCCGGGTTGTAGAAATCTTCTCCCTGGATGCCTTTGACGACCTTCACGCCCTCAAGACCAAAGCGCTCTACAAGATGTTCAGCCAACTCGCCACCGGTTCCCTGAAGATCCGGACGATCACCGCTGTGCAATCTGAGTGTTCGCTTTACCCAGATCTGAGGACCAAACACCAGAACAAGAATCAATAATCCCAGGATGACAAAGACCATTTCGTGCTCCCAATCCATTGACCCAATTTTTAACCCGGAAATTTTATAGAGTATCGAGCTTTTTGCTCTGCTACTCTCTCAATCTAAAGCGGCTTTATGCGCTTTCCGGTTTATTTTACCCTGACCTTTTGAGGCGAGCCATCAAAGCAGTTTCAGGATTAAAAAATGGCCTGTTCACGAACCACGTCGGCAATCATTTTCAAGACGACCAGGGCCAGAATCAGCCTTGGAGCCCAGTGCATATTTTTTACATCTTTTAAAAATTGCAGCATGTTTTTCAGCTCATCTTACCGCTTACTGTTTATGGAAAAGTCTTTCATCAGGGAGGATGCATTTACTTTTTCACTCATAGTTGTGAGGCTTTATATCATATCTGAGCCACCAGCCCATATAGGGACCATCGCTGGTATAAGCCAATGAAGGTATTTCTCTCTCCCTGCTATTTGCTCAAATCCTGTCTGAATCAGGGAACTTCGCATCCTGAGACGCTATATTTCTTAATAATTTTGCCTGGCCCCAGAATCTGCTTTTCATGGCTATACCCAATTCTGTCCCCGAGTACGATCACCATACCGTGTCCCGCCTGCTGCTGGATATTGCTGCCCTGCTGATGTCATCCGGCGCTCATACAGACCGGGTCGATCGCAATGTACGAAGA
>NZ_JAHHPS010000502.1:0-3947 GCF_024606275.1 Endozoicomonas sp. SESOKO4
TTGACGAAGAAGCAGGAATTTTTAGACCAATTTATTGCAACCGCAGTAGGACAGCTTTAAGTCCGACAGGCTGCTAGAACTAATAGCCCTCTTCTATAATGCTTTCATCCTCGTCAGAATCATCATTGTATTCGTCATCATCGTACTCTCTGTCTTCGACCTCATATTCGACCTCGCCTTCTGATTCAAAGTCCTGCTCCGGGTATGAAGTCGTTTCATTCTGATGCAGATCTTCTTCGCCGAAGTCGAACTGCGCAGAATCAGTATTATTCTGTTCTTCAAAAAGATCCATTTCGTTGGCAACAGTAAACCCGAGCCCCAGAATAGCCAAAATGAAAACAGCCCCCTTCAAAAGGTTTTTCATGGACATAGCCTCCCTGCCAATCCGTGTCACTATGAGTTAACGACTTTTATCAGATTTCCTGAACCTCTTGCCAGAGCTTCCTCAGACGTTTGTCGGATACCGGGAAACGGGTTCCCAGTTTCTGGGCAAATAGTGAGACGCGATACTCTTCCAGCATCCAGCGGTAAAGCATCAGGTTTTCATCCACCATTTTATGCTTCTCATGAATGGCTTTACGTTTTTCCCAAGCCTTAAAAAGGGTAGCCAGCTCCTCTGACCAGGCCCTGTCTTTGTTGACCTGGGCAGGCAGTTTCTCCTGTCTTACCTCAATGCCTTCGAGGAATCTTGGATAGTGCCTGAGCCACTCAATGCCGGCATCACAGAGAAAACCGGGATAGATCAGCTGACCCAGATGCTGTTTGATATCGGACAGTGAAAAAGCCCGGTCAAAGGATAGGTTGCCCTTCAGTTGTTTACTGATGTTGTGAGCTTTCTGAAAAATCTCAAACAGCAAGTTATCCACCTCTTGCGCAAAAGGCACCAGCTGGTCTTTTCGCTCTTCAATCAGAGCGTTGAAAGCTGCTTCATCTCTTGGCCCCTTATTGGCAGATGACAGGGCAGGATCACCAACAAACACCTCTGAAATGAGGAACGCCTGAAGATCCGCCTCCAGTACCCTGGCTTGCATGATGCCTGTGGCCAGCAGCTTCACCTGTTTCAGATGCGTCATTTTCGTCAAGGCAAACTTCAACTGGCTGGACAGTTTGAACTGCAACAGGCGAGTCACACCCATGCGGTGAGTGGCTTCAGCCATGGCCTTGTCTTCAAACAGTTTCACGGCCACTGAACTGTTCTGATCCACCAGAGCCGGATAGGTTTTAAGTACCAGACCACCCACTTTACGGGTTATTTCTTCCGGCAGCTCACCACAAGTCCAGTCTTTCAGGCCTTCCTGCTCCAATGAACTGTCCGTGAGTCTGCGCATACTGTCTTCAGACTCCCGACCAAACTGTTCTTTGAGTCTGGTCAGATCACGGCCCTGTCCAAGCAGCTTGCCGTTCTCATCCATCAGCCGGAAGTTCATCTGCAAATGATCGGGCAGATCATGGCTATCCCAGTGCTCATCCAGAATACGCACACCGGACATACGATGCAGGTGATGTCCCAGTATATCGGTCAGGGGTTCATCGCAGACAGACATAGACTCCATAGCGCCCCGAATATAATCCGGTACCGGGACAAAGTTTTTGCGCACCGCCTTGGGCAAGGCTCTGACCAGGGCGACACACTTGTCGTAAAGCATACCGGGCACCAGCCATTCCAACCGGTGTTTAGGCAACAATCTCAGAGCCTGTACCGGTAATGTCAGCGTCACCCCATCGTCCGGGGCACCTGGTTCAAAATGATACGACAGTGGTAGCTCCAGTCCGTCCCAGCGGAAACAATCCGGGTATTTGTTCTCAGTTACCTCACCTGCGTCGTGCCTCATCAGATACTCTTTGGTGAGGTACAACCGCTGAGCATCCTGTTTCTCAGCTTCCTTACGCCACTTTTCAAAACCCGCTCCGTTGTGGATATTGGCGGGCAGCTTTTCATCGTAGAACTGATAAAGGGTTTCCGGGTCTACCAGAATATCTCTGCGTCGAGACTTGGCTTCCAGTTCATCCACTTCCTGAATCAACGACAGGTTGTGGGACTGGAACTTGCCCTTTGACTGATAATGCCCCTCTACCAGAGCTTCCCGGATAAAAATCTCACGGGCTACCACGGGGTCAATAGCGCCATAACCGACCCGACGACGACCCACAATAATCAGGCCGTAAAGAGTCACCTGCTCAAACGCCAGCACCTGAGCTCTTTTCTTCTCCCAGTGGGGTTCAAAATAATTTTTTTTGACCAGATGACCCGCCAGCGGCTCAATCCACTGAGGCTCAATTTTGGCATTGGTGCGGGCAAACAGTCTGGAGGTTTCCACCAGCTCAGCCGTCATCAGCCACTTGGGCTTGCGCTTATTCAGTGTTGATGACGGGAAGATATAAAAGCGACGGTTACGCGCACCCAGATAATCCCCGTCATCGTCTTTGCTGCCCAGATGAGAAAGCAAACCCGCCAGCAGGGATTTATGAATATCCGCATAACTCGCTTCGTCATCATTCACTTTCAGACCGACCTCTTTACAGGCCAGCGCTAATTGCCGGTGCAGATCCCGCCACTCACGCATTCTCATAAACGACAGGAACTGCTGTTTGCAATATTTACGCAACTGGTTCTGGGACAGCTGCTGACGCTGCTCTTCATAGGTATTCCAGAGCTGAACCAGACTCATAAAATCCGAGTCGTCATGATAATGTTCACGGTGTCGCTGATCAGCAGCCTGCTTTTTCTCTGCCGGTCGCTCTCTTGGGTCTTGAATCGCCAGAGCACTGGTGATGACCAGCAATTCGCCAAGAGCACGGTTTTTATCGGCTTCCACCAGCATTCGGGCCATTCGGGGATCAACCGGCAATCTGGAAATCTGCTGACCGATGCGAGTCATACGACGTTTTTCGGTGACGGCACCCAGCTCCTGCAACAGCTTAAAACCATCGTTGATCGCCTTGGTATCCGGCGCATCGACAAAAGGAAAGGCAGCAATATCACCCAACCCCAACCGGAGCATCTGCAAAATAACCGCCGCCAGATTGGTTCTGAGAATTTCGGCATCGGTAAATTCAGGACGTCCCAGAAAGTCTTCTTCAGAATAAAGTCGGTAGCAAATACCTTCTGTTACACGACCACATCGACCTTTTCGCTGATTGGCCGAGGCCCGGGATATCGGCTCAATGGGTAGCCGTTGAACTTTCGAACGGACACTGTAACGGCTGATTCTTGCCGTACCCGGGTCAATAACGTAGCGAATCCCCGGTACGGTCAGGGAGGTTTCCGCTACGTTGGTGGACAGGATAACTCTTCGACCACCGCCATGAGGCTGAAAAATGCGGTTTTGTTCTGCCGCAGAAAGGCGGGCATAAAGAGGGAGAATCTCGGTATGAGCCAGCCGGGCGTCCTTGAGGAACTTGTTGGTTTCCCGGATTTCCCGCTCACCGCTGAGAAATACCAGCACATCCCCCAGACGTCCGCCATTGCCGGAACGTTCGAGCGCTTCTATATCTCGCAGACAGGACAATATGCCCTGCTGAGCCCTCAGGTCCGCATCCCGACCTTCCAGTTCCAGATCTTCCAGGGGGCGATAATTGACATCGACGGGATAGGTTCGGCCAGACACCTCAATGACAGGCGCATGATCAAAATGCTTTGAGAACCGCTCAACATCGATGGTGGCCGAAGTGATAATCAACTTCAAATCGGGTCTTTTGGGTAACAGAATTTTCAGATAACCCAGCAGGAAATCAATATTCAGGCTGCGCTCATGGGCTTCATCAATAATGAGGGTATCGTAGCGGTTGAGGAAACGATCATTCTGAATCTCTGCCAGCAAAATACCATCGGTCATCAGTTTAATCAGGGTATTCTGATTGCCATGATCAGTGAATCGAACCTGGTAGCCTACCTGTTCACCCACAGGCACTTTCAGCTCCTGCGCTATCCGGCTGGCGCCTGAACG
>NZ_JAHHPS010000503.1:0-10726 GCF_024606275.1 Endozoicomonas sp. SESOKO4
GCATTAATAAACGTCTATGTTTCAGCTATTTTTTTCTATACTCTTACCTGTTATTGGCCTAACGTCGGTTAACGGATGAAGATTAAGCAAGGTGTTGTTCTCGGTGAAGGGGGCAGATCATTAACAATAGAAAAAATAAACGCAGAAAATATCTATATACGAATGGCGCAAGGCAACCAATTGCGCATCATACCGGTCATCGTTGTTGGGGCGTTGTTAAAAGCGTTGGAAACAGGAAAAATTACGCTCCGGGACATTGATCGAACATATCGTAAAGAACATGATTTATCCCCTTTATTTGATTATCTTCATCTTGATTTTGACAAATATATTCTTGGTTATGACTCAACTATCAAGAGGATATGTGATTACGAGTTGAGTGCGGTTGAACCTGCAGAAGTATCTGAAAATAATCGACTCAACCTCCCCAAACCTTTCCTCCTTCTGGCCGGAATCTCCGGTACCGGTAAATCCCGATTTATCCGAAAGCAGGCAGAGTTCCATGATCCGGATGACCCTGAAGGGAACTTCTGTCTGATCCCGGTAAGGCCTGACTGGCATGAGCCCTCTGATCTGTTAGGTTATGTCTCCCGGGTGGATAAACCGAAATACATTGCCACCAAAGTGCTCGCGTTTATTATCCGTGCCTGGAAGTCGGTTGCGCCTGATGCCTCCGCAGCCGGAGCCGGAACTCTGAATTCTGCTTCACCACCCTATTGGCTCTGTCTGGATGAGATGAATTTGGCACCGGTGGAGCAATATTTTGCGGATTACCTATCGGTATTGGAAACCCGGGGTTTTAACGAGGCCGGAGAATATTGTTGTGAACCGTTGCTGGACTTGCAGGCACTGAATCAATCCGGTGACCTGAAGCTTCAGGCGGATTTAGGGCTGACAGAAGATCCGCTGTGGGATTACTTTCAACAGCACGGCATCGGCATACCACCCAATCTGTTGGTGGCCGGTACCGTTAATATGGATGAAACCACACATGGTTTTTCCCGAAAGGTGATTGACCGGGCGCTGACTTTGGATTATGGCGAGTTTTATCCTAATGATTATGGTCAGTTCTTTGAGGGACAACCGGAGAATAAAGTATTTCACTGGTCAGTGTTGACCTCGGCCAGGCGGGAGCAGCTGACAGGTACCTTCGACACTGATGGAAAGCGTACGGTAGCCTTTCTTGACCGGGTGAATCAGGTGCTTAAACGAACCCCGTTTGAACTGGCCTATCGTGCCCTGAACGAGTTGTTGCTCTATGTGGCGTGTTTGCAACCCGGGGATGAGCAAACGCTACAGGCAGTTTGGGATGATTTCATGATGACCAAGGTCCTGCCCCGCATTGATGGTGATGAGGATAAGCTGCGAGTGGTGATCGGTGAGGATGCGGTTAACCTGTTGGATAAACTGACCGACGAGCTCAAAGAATTATTGCCCGATATTTGGGATGGGCAGCGTCCGGACCTGTTCCGTGATGTGAAAAAAGGCATCCCGTGTCGCTCCCGCAAAAAACTGGAGTGGATGAAAGCGCGGCTTGAGAGCCATACCTTTACCAGCTATTGGCCCTGAGTGAGTTGAGATTATGCCGGAACTGGCCGTTATTGAAACCGGGCATTTTGATTGCGTCATTTGGTCAAAAGATATTCGTTCCAGTCAGCGGCGGCTGGAACGAACGCTGACGGAACGTGGCAATGCTGTGCCAACTTCTGAGGTGCGGTTTTCTCCCCCGTTATTGTTAAAACATACTACAGAGCCGGTGTTTGAATTATGCCTTGGTGAAGCGGTCTTCTTTGAAAACAAATATTACGAGATTGAGTTTCTGTTTCACCAGCCACCGGAAGAGGGAGATCCGCTGCCGTCGGTGCAACATAAGCTAAAGGTTATTGAAGAGTCTTTTCATTTCAGTCGCCGTAGCTGCTCTTTACGGGGAAGTATCAATGCGGGCAATCATGTCGGTACTTTTCAGTTTAAACTGGCCTATTCCTACCAGGGGCGGCTCATCGAACAGTCAATTGCTTTCGATATTTTGCCGGTGAAGATGGATATGCAGTCGGACTTCAGGGCAATGAACGAGGCTGTTGATGCTGTATTTCCACTGTGGCGTTTCTCATTGGCAGAAAGCACCCGTCATTCATTAAGCGCCGTTAAAAAGCCGCACTCCCAATTCCTGTTGTTGTGGTTTGCACGATTTGAATCCCTTCATAAGGAGTTGTTGGCCGGGCTGAAGCATGTGGTGAATGCATCCCATAGTCGGTTGATGGAGCATAAGCACACCGTTCCGATGAGCCGTTTGAGGGGCAGGCTATCCAGACAGCAGGAAGAGCGACTGGCGCTGGAAAAGGCCAATAAAAATTATGAGAAGTCTTTTACGCTGAGCAAAAAGCAACTCAACGTGGATACGCCGGAAAACCGTTTTATTAAAGCGGTGATTGGTCATGGCATTACCAGACTTACCCGGGTTCAACAGCTGGCGTGTCTGGCGGAATCGGGTAAAGTGCGTTTTTCCGCCAGCTTTATGAAAGAGCTGGAAAGTTGGCAGAAGGCTTTGCGGCATTTTCAGAAACAGCCATTTTTCAGGGACGTTGGGGAATACCGGGGGCTGAAGCGGGAGTCGTTGGTATTACAGCAAAAGCCTGGTTACGCGAAAGTTTATAAAATCTGGCAACAGCTTAAATGGTATCTCGAGCTTCTGGATGGGGCCGATCAACTCTCCTTGCGCAACGTGGCAGAGATGTACGAAGTCTGGTGTTTTCTGGAGATACGCAGGATTATTGTGGACCTGGGCTTTGAGGAGGTTCCGTGTGGACGGATACCTCTGTTAGGCACTGGGATCCGTGTTTCGTTGAAGGATGGGATGGCCGGAGCTTTTCATTTCAGACGGTCTGACGGGGTGAAAATCCGTTTGGCTCATGAACCGATATTCAGAAAGAAAGACGACCAGATCAGAACCTGGTTGGTGACTCAAAAACCGGATATTTTGCTCGAGGCTACCTTTCCTGACGGGGCCGGGATTATCTGGTTATTTGATGCCAAGTATCAGATTGAGACACCGGCGGATGATCAGGGAACCCGCTCAGGCCCCGACCGGGTGCCCGACGATGCCATCAATCAAATGCACCGTTATCGGGATGCCCTGATTCATCGCAGTAAGTTTGATGACAGAGGGTTTGTGAAAACCCGTCCGGTGTTTGGTGCCTATGTGTTGTATCCGGGCTATTTCAATCAGCTTTGTGAACACAACCCATACAGTGTCGCGATTAATGAAGTGGGTATCGGTGCTTTTAGTTTGTTACCTCAGGTTGATAATAAGGGGAGTCATTGGTTATCTGTTTTTTTGCAACAAAAACTGGGGGTTCCTGAGGCAAAATATCCGTATGCGACCAGTGAACGGTATTTTGTGGAGGATGCTGCACGAATTCCGGGTAAAGGTTATTCCATCGCTCATTATCAGGGACTGACTATTCTGGCAAGCCAGTTAGGGCCTGACCGGAATCAGGAGTATATCAACCAGTTTGAAAACGGCGATGCCCGGTTTTATCACACAAAGCTCATCGCCTTTGAGCGGCAGAAAGTCCAGCAACATATCGCTACCGAAGCTCATTACCTTGCAGTGGCTCTGGATGTCGATGATGGTGTTCAGCGACGGGTGGACTATATTTATCCGATCCTCAAAGCGGAGCGGGTGCAGAGGGGGAACCTCACGGAAGAGCAGACAGGTACTCCGGTTTTTGCCAATCCGGATGAGTGGTTCTGGCTATTTAGCCTGGGGTCTGCCTTGCGTTTGAAAATACCATTGTGGCAACAGCGTAAGGTGCATTTTGAGTTAAAGCTGGTCTCCCGGGATGACCTGACAGCGGGTTATGGATGGGATGAGCTGCCTGAACTTTATTCATCGTTAGTGAAGGAGTAAGGGGTGGGTGTTTGTTTTGTGGCAGGTCACAGTGATCTTACCGTTATTAGGTTGACTCGGCTAACGACACTTGTCGGTTAAGAGATATGAGTTGATGAAAACTGCAGATGAGGGCATTCAGTTACATTTTCATGTAGACCATGGGGTTTTTAATGCGATTCACTGTTGCTATGCATGCCTTCTTGACGTCATGAAACATTACGTTGCTCGTACAAAGTTGATGAGCCTTACTCATGAACTCCCTGAGCTATAGCATTGGTTTGTTTCTGGTATCAGCATGACAGATGTTCATACGCCTGTCATACGCAGTAAAAATATGCGGGCAATCAGAAACAGGAATACTAAGCCAGAGATTTTGGTTCGGAAGCTGTTACACTCCAGAGGCTTCCGCTTCAGGTTAAATGTAAAAACTCTGCCAGCAAAGCCCGATATTGTTTTTCCGAAATACCGAGCCGTTATTCTGGTTAATGGCTGCTTCTGGCATGGACACGATTGTCCAGTGTTTAGGTGGCCCAAGACGAGAACGGAATTCTGGAAGGAAAAAATTACGGGGAATCAGCAGCGAGATAAAAGAAACCTCATGAATCTTCAAGCCGCTGGCTGGAGGGTGCTGACTTTATGGGAGTGCGCTCTGGGGGGGGCGATACAAATTGCCTTTGGATATTATTGCCGACCTGATTGAAAACTGGTTGCTGGTTGGGGGCGAGACTTCTGTTGAGATACAGGGGGGTTGTTAGCTTGGGCTGAAAAGCTTTTCTAAACCCTTCAAACTACAAATTTTTGACCGTTTTGAGTTTGAAGTGACGGGTTGGGTTGCTGGAGGGGTTCGAGGCTATTTCGCCAGCCGGGGTACAGTGAAAGCAGTAAAGTCACTCAGATTTAAGTCGTGAGTACCGCTTTCTAAAACAGTTTGTTACATACCTAACCTGCCGCACTTTAAAACGGTAAAGCATTGCATGTAGATGAAGGCAAAGAGTCCCCCCATCCCTGAATTGATGAATACCAGATCTGGCAATAAAATAAATGTTTCCACCTGCTGAGACGTAGATTCCGTATTTTACTTCGCTGTAATCTTCCGTTTGAAAATAAATAAAATGATAGGTATTCATTTCCAGTCGAAGATTGCTGTTAATCCAATGACGAATTTGTTGACCAAGTTCAGTTATTTCTTCAGGAATAAGTTCATGATGCGAATCATTAAGCGGTTGATCACTAAAAGTTGTAGCGTACAGAAACTCCAGAGTTTCTATATCACCTTGCACGGTTTCCCTGTCTTGGATGGCAAATACAAAATTTGGGTCTATTTCAGTACTTTGAGTATCTGTTATCAACACAGCTCCCATGGCATTGAGATAGCCTGCCATTGGGCTTGGATCGTACTGTTTGTTCAACAGCACGGTAAATGAAGGGGTTTCAGGCGAGCCAATGTTTGGGTTTGGCATTAATGCCTGATAAAACCCATTACTGAGATGAGAGGCTAATTCAATATCGGGAGTGATACTGGTGGGATTTTGCAAACTCAGTGTTGTTATATCAACCGATTTTTCCGGACCAAGTGCTTCAACCTTCTTGCAGTCACATTTCTGCTCTGGTATTTCACAGTGGTTACATGTGTGATTAGCTGACACCTTTGTGGAAAGAATAAGCAGGTAAGCAACGAATAAAATTTGCCGAACAAAGTATTCCCGGTAGTGTTCCATTGGTTGCTCTTTTGATTTATTAAAGGGACAATTATAGCCAGTCTGGCTAACTTTCAAGTTTGAAAAGCTGGCTGCAAAGAAACTGACGCCCCGTGGTGATGCTGTTTTTTACGTCATTAGTCGTGTGTATCCGGATGGGTTGGTCAGCACCCAATCATACCGGGGCTGTGGAGCTGAAACTGTTCAACACTCCATACAGAAGATTCGCCATGCTCTCAACTCTCACCTTCCTCAGGCATTGACCAAGCCTGTTCCATTATTTTTGCCTTAATCATGCCGTCAGAGTAGATATCGCTATCAACAGGAGCTTTACTTTTTAATTGCTCACTGACTTTGTTGAGAATATTTTCGCTCAGATCATTCAGATCATCACGATAGGAAGCTGTCAGGGTGATCAATGCTTTTTTCAGATGGATATCATTTCCAGATAAATCTGGAGCGTATAAAATGACTCTGACCAGTCCTGAAGCTATCAGGTCAGTGGCTTTCTCTGTTTCGTCATCAGCTATTAAAAAACGGGCTTCTGAAAAACAATGAATGACAGACGTAATTATTTGTACCAGCTGGGTACGGGCATCCAGCTCTGGTTTGCCCAGGTAGAATTTTTGACGTCGAAAGGACTGTGTTAACTCTTCGTTGGCATAATCTGCTGCCATCTGCTCATGCTGGCTATGGGATGCCGCAACATTCAGCATTGCCTTGCGAGAATGGGCATAAATTCTTTTTCTGAGAGGGTCTGTTGTTCCGAACTCAAAAATATTGGCCAAAAAGTTGACGATTGAGCGGGAAACCAGATCTGCGTAGTGGAAATAAGCTTTCAGTGAGGCCTGCACTACAAAGCCTGTGATTCCAAGCATGTATTCGCCATAAACCGCCCAAGAATCCAGGACATCCTGAGCATATTCTGTATCCTCCTGATCACATTCAATACCCCAGTTGTTTAATATGTCCAGATAACTTGCCTTAATAGTTTTGTCGGCATAGTCTGAATCCAGCTCGGCAAGGTGAAGTAAAACCTGTTTTGCATAAAGAGGCATCAGGTTTTTTTGTCGTAGCTGGTTAAGAGCACTGCCCAATCGCGCATTTGCCAGGGCAGAGATGACCGTACTGCTGGTTTTAAATTCCGGATGATAATATCTGAGGACATAAGCGGAGTAAGCAACGACTCTGGCTGAGTCTGTGTAGTTTTTCTTCTGATTAGTCAAAAGGGTGCTCGCCAGTAACCAGCATTTTACCAGCATGGCCTCCATCGTCATCTTATAGGAGCGACTGGTTTGAGCTTCAATGCTGAGTTTCCGGTGTACAACATTCACCTTGGCGGCGAGTTCGTTCTGAATCTCCTGGTCTTCCGGATCAAGAATGCCGGTTGTGCTGCCTATCCAGTTTTTAACCACAGTTTGCAGATGCACAATTGCAGGCTCACCCACCGAACGAAGTCCGAATTCAATCATCGATAGCAGGAAGTAATAACTGGCCACTTGCCAGAAAGGTTCAGTTTTTTCCACTCGATAAAGTCCACTGGCTTTTGGTGTAAGTTTCTTAATTGTGAGAGGCTTGATCAGAGCGGTTATCAATGAATACCCGAGAGCCGCACCATGTATTGTTGCTGTCGCCACAGTCTCTCTGTCAGGCAAATAGTGGTAATAGAATGGAGAATCTTCTTCGGGTCTATTTATCTCTTCGGGGGGGCAGCCTTCTGCGGGGCAACTATCCGTCTGGTTATTGGTTATCTTTGAATGGGAGGCAACAGATTTCACGTCATCCAAAGACGCCTTGGCCCAACTCTCAGCAAGCTTCTTGTACCCTTCAAAGTCAAAACAATGAGGGTCAAGAATTTCAACCTGTTTGTAGATCTCATTAACTTCAGATGCAGATTTAAGGGGCTGATAAGCCAACAAAAGGCTTCTCATGAGTGTGTCCCCGGCATTGACTTCAACGATCTCCCGATAATTCTGCACCAGGGCACCGGCTAAAATACGGGATTTTTCGGAGGGAGTTCTGTAGGCATCTGCAAAGTGGATAATCAGTATTTCCAGCGCCCTCTGGCTATTTGACCGGGCAAAGTTGGGTTGCTCAGCCAGGATCATCCCTGCTTTTTTTTGCAAAGTGCTGAAATACTGGTTGGTATACTCAGAGATACCGGATGTTCTGTTGACCGAAGACCCGGTATTAATAGCACCCCAGTTTTCAAGGGAGCGCCTTGACTGGGAAGCGAAGCGTTCCATATTTTCTTTTGTAGTTGACAGTCCGACTATTTTGGAAAAGTGTTTAGCGATCGCTATAACAGCGGGATGTTGTTTATCAACAAAATAAAGGAAAGTTCCGGGCACAGAAACACCTAAAATAAAAATACTGTTTCTGATTTGATCTTTCGAAACATTTTTGAGCAGTGACTTAATAAACCCTGTTTCACCGGTGTTAGAATTAGAGGCAAGAACTTTCAGCTCATCTATCGCCTCGTTCTCATATTGGTGACAATCAACATTACTCACTTTCCACTGATTCAGGATGTTGCAATATCTAAGACCCATAATGGCCGACTGTTTCATCAGCGGATCCATAGCTTTCAGGTAGTATGTGATTCGAGATCTGAAACCTGAGTGCTTACGCCAGTCAATGGCCCGGCTGAAGCTGTCGTAAACACTGTCGAAAACGTCAAGGGCTTTAGTCTCCGGATGAAGGTAAACCATAGATTGGGCATTAAATGCCATCAATGCTGCGGCCGTATCTTCATCGCCTCTCGCCATAGCCAGGCTTGCGGAGGAAGACACAGTGTCAATAATGTCGAGTAGCCGGAAATAGGTTTTTCTGGCCTTTTGCGCATGAAAACTCAATATTGAAAAAGTTGATAGCGAGCGATAAAGCAAATCTGTTTGCAGTTCATCAGTCTTCTTGGTTACATGACTATCAGATAGTGCTTTATAACTGATACTTTCCAGACGGGCACTGATATTATCAGTGAGGTGTTGGCTCATGGCTCTTTGCACATTATTTTTGTGAATGTCCAGTAGCTTACCCAGAAAATCAGATTTATAAGACTTTAGATAGTGCTCAAGAGAACTGACAGCTACCTCTGAGCCCAGGGGGATTAGTCCCCAGGCGACGCCTGTCTTAAGATAATCTGTTATGTAAAACTGATGTTCGTCATCATCCTGCTTCTCTGCCCCAAAAGCAGATTGACCAGATAGTAGCAACGTGATGATCAAGTTCACCGTCATTTTCTTCATTAGTCACCTGAAAGATTGTAAAACCGGTTTTAGATATTGGTTGTTGAGCTTCACCGTAATTCGACCGCTCCAAGACCTGTAGAGAGTGTCGTGTAAGTTAGGATTCCCATACTTTTCGACCCCGAGAGTCCCAGCGCGACAGCTCATATATGTGTCTTCGAAAAGGATCAGGAATAAAATCCCACGGAGATCATGAGAACGAGCTTTCGCCTCGATTGAGCCTGAGTTCATTTCGATTTTGCTAATGAATATAGTAGAAAAAAGTTGTCGTATTTAACCTTTTCGTCTAGATAAAGTGAGTTTGTTTCAGAATTTATCAGTCACAGGGCGATAATCAGATGTCAGACAATACCGAATTCAGTAAATGGAGAGGCAGGCTTTGGCCTGTCTATGTCTTTGAGCTTAAAAAGCTTATTCCGATGATTCTGATGTTCTACCTGATACTCTTTAATTACACCATATTGCGAGACACGAAAGACACTCTGGTTGTTACTGGTGCCGGCTCGGGGGCAGAGATAATCCCTTTTTTGAAGTTATGGGTGAATGTACCTTTTGCGATAATATTCACGATTACATATGCAAAACTCAGTAATGTATTTAAAAGGAGTTCTTTATTTTATTTAGTTGTATCAAGTTTTCTGTCGTTTTTTTGTTTTTTTGCACTGGTTCTTTATCCAGCCCGTGAAGTGCTACACCCAACAGAGTTTGCAGATTACTTGCAGAGTATTTTACCGAGTGGGTTTATGGGGCTTATTGCAGTTATGCGCAATTGGACGTTTTCTCTTTTCTACGTCATGTCTGAGCTTTGGGGTAGTGTCTGTCTGTCTTTGCTGTTCTGGGGCTTCGCCAATCATATTAACCGCATCTCAGAATCCAAACGCTTTTATGCGCTTTTCGGCATGATGGGGAATTTGGCATTACCTACTGCCGGATTGTTTGTCTACTACGCTTCACAAGCTCGTGGAAATCTTGCGGAGGGTATTGACCCCTGGCAGCACTCCCTGAATTTAATGACGGGTGTACTTACTATTGGTGGCATTTTGATTATGGTGATTTATTGGTGGATCAATCGCTATGTACTGACAGATTCAAGGCTTTATCAGCCTGATGATATAGTAGCTTCCAGTAAGGAAAAATTATCGTTATCCCTGAAAGAGAGTTTTCTGCATATTATCCATTCTAAATACCTGTTCTGTATTGCTCTTTTGGTCATCAGTTATGGTGTCTGTATCAACATGGTTGAAGTTACCTGGAAACACCAGCTGCGCATGCAATATCCAAACCCTAATGAGTACAACCAGTTCATGGGGTTATTTTCCACCTGTACAGGCATTGTGACTATTCTCATGATGTTGTTTTTTACCAATAATGTTATCCGTCGATTTGGCTGGACAGTGGCTGCCCTGTGCACCCCGGTGGTTTTATTGATTACCGGATCTTTGTTTTTTTGTTTTGTTTTATTCAGGGATGTCGTACCCGATATTTTATTTCTGACACTGGGTATTACCCCATTGATGCTCACTGTCATATTGGGGGGGGATACAAAACATCATGAGTAAATCGACCAAGTACTCTTTGTTCGACCCCACTAAGGAAATGAGCTACATCCCGCTTGATCCTGAAGAAAAAGTGAAAGGTAAGGCGGCAGTTGACGTTATTGGTAACCCGACCGGCAAATCGACAGGTTCGATCATACAGCAAGTATTAATAATTTCCCTGGGCTCACTGGTGGCTATCGCTCCCTACGTAGCCGTTATCGTACTGCTGTTTTTTGCTATCTGGATTGGGGCAGCACGATCATTGGGACGCCAATTTAATGCCCTCTCCAGTGCACAGAAAAAGTCGTCTAAAGCAGATCATGCAGCTGACCAAAACTCACAGACGAGCTC
>NZ_JAHHPS010000049.1:0-18519 GCF_024606275.1 Endozoicomonas sp. SESOKO4
CAAATAGCTCGCTATTCTCCTCAGAAGCAGAAATTTTTATCCTCAATTTCTTGCAATCCTCGCTACGGACGCTTAAGTCCGACAGGCTGCTAGTGTCAGTTATTTAGTTTGAGTTTTTTAGAGCCGGGGTCATCATTCTGGTTCACATCAACAGGCTTTCGTTTTGGATGGTTTCTTTTGTGATTTGTTAGAGCTTCAGCGTTCTCGCAGAGCGTACTGCATGCCTGATGCTGACCGTCCTCCCCGACTACCATAAGGTCACATTTTTTATTCTCGGTGTGGTATCTACTTATATGAGACGACAGAGATCGAGAGTTCATGCAGACCGTCTCGCATGTTCGCTGCTGGCCATGCTCTGTAGTCATGATCACGTCACAGATTTGTGGTGCAGTGTGGTCTCTTCTTATCTGACTCTGTTGTGCTTGAGCATCCTTGCAGATGCTTCCGCATGGTTGCTGCTGGCCATCCTTTACGACCACGATTGCGTCACGGGTTCGTGATCCTATGTGGAATTTACTTTTATGAGCATTCAGGGCTCGAGCATTCTTGAAGGTGATCCCGCATGGCCGCGGCTGGCCATCCGGGCCGGTCAATATCTCGACACAGGTTTTTGGTCCCGTGTGGTATCCACTTTTGTGAGACGACAGGGCATGAGCATGCATGTAAATCTTTCCGCATGTTCGAGGCTGACCGTCCTTACCGACCACTGTTGCGTTGCAGGTTTGTGGCCCGGTTTGCTTTTTTCTTCTATGAACCCTCAGGGCTTTAGTATTCTTGTAGACTGTCCCGCGTGCTCGCGGTTGGCCACACTCTGTGGCCACAGTCACGTCACCAGTGTGTTGTGCGGTTTGGCCTTTTCTTGTCTGATGCTGCTGTGCTTGAGCATTCTTGCAGACCCTTCCAAATGGTTGCTGCTGGCCATCCTCCCCGACCACGGTTGCATCACGGGCTAGTGTTACTCTGTGGAATTTACTTTTATGATGCGACAGGGCTCGGGCATTCTTGAAGGCGCTCCCACATGGCCGCATCTGACCATCCGGGTCGATCACTGTCTCGACACAGGTTTTTTGTCCTGTGTGGTATCCACTTTTGTGAGACGTCAGGGTATGAGCATTCTTGTAAATCTTCCCGCATGTTCGCGGCTGACCGTCCTCACCGATCACTGTTGAGTTGCAGGCATGTGGCCCGGTGTGCTTTGTTCTTCTTTGATCAGGCAGGGCTTTAGTATTCTTGAAGACCTCACTGAGTAGTCGCTGTTGGCTCCCAATCAGTGTTGTATCACAAGTTTGTTGTCGGGTGTTGCCTTTGCGATCTGATAGGGCTTTTTGATCATGTGCTGCTCCGAATGCAACCTTCTTAGGTGTTACCGGAGGTTGTACTGTGCCTGTCTGGGTAAGCGTAAAAGAAATTACGGTTTTTTCCTCAAGGTTATTGGTAACGAGTTGAAGAGTATATGGATCGAGTGACCCATGAATGACCGTAATATCATTAATGGTGGAAGGCGCATTCCCATGCATTGGCGCATCATCACTGGGTGGCCATTCAACTGGCTCTCTGCTGGCAGATGATGGCCGGAATTGGCAAATGCCATGACAGGGACGAACAAAGCAGTTTAGACCCAAAGTATGAAGGTATTGTTGAGGATCTCCGTCACCGTCGGCAGAGTCAGAATCCGGGATAGTGGTGAAAGAGTCTGTAGGCTGGGTGCCCGCTTGAGAGGCATGCTGGCTTGATGATTCTGATGGATGGTGTCGTTGTTGGTTATGTCCAGAGCCAGGCACTACAGTGAAGGAGGCAACTGGATGCCCTCCCTGTGTCAGCATAGTTGTTGCTTTTTGTTGTTCGATCGGTTTAAACAACAGAAAATATATATTCCAATAGTTTTTTAAAAGCCAGCCGAAGGTAACAACCACTTCTACGGGTATCCATGAATAAGAGTTAGGGCCGGGAGAAGCGTCTTTGGTGTCCGGGATCAGTTCGTAACTCAATTGCATATGAGTGGTGTAAAGCCACTGCCACGAAATAGATCCAATAAGGATCATTTTTACCCCGTAACTGTAAAAAATGTGTCGTTTGTTATCGGGCAGCGATTCAAGTTCTTCATAATCTCTTGTGTCGGCAATGTCTGACGGGTCGCCTGGCAATGTTTGCAGACATCGCTTTACAGAAAAGCTCTGGTCTGGCGACACTGCATTTTGTTCAAGCTCGACCATAACATATTCTGTCCACAGTTCGGCTTGACAAACGACAGAAAAAAACTGCAATAGTAAGAGCGATGCCGAAAACAGTGTTGTCTCAAAGATTGGGTATTTAATAATTCTATCCCTGTATTCTGGTGACTAGAGAGCAAGGATAGATCAAGATAATGAGTCTGTTTTCTGTCAAAGACCTTTTATAAAAGCCTAAGGTAGCAACGGGAAAAAACTCACGAAAGGAGTATCAGATCTTTAGTCATTCAATTTACCTTTTCTAGGGCTTGGGTCACCACTCTGGGTGAGATCACAAGACTTGTGTTTTCGATATCTTCTTTTGTGATCCGCCAGGGCTAGGCGATTCTTGCAGACCTTCCCGCATGGAAGCAGCTGTCCATCCTCTCCGTCTATGATCAAGTCGCAGGTTTGTTGTTCGCTGTGGGCCCTTCTTTTGTGATCTGCCAAGGATCTGATATTCTTGCGGACCGTCCCGCATGGTCGCAGCTGACCATCCTCCCCGATCACGTTCAGGTCACAGGTTTGTTGCCCACTGTGCTCTCTTCTTTTGTGATCTGACAGGATACTGGCATTCTTGCAAACTGTCCTGCATGGTAGAGGCTGGTCATCCTCCCCAACTATAGGTATGTTGCAGATTTGCGGTCCGGAGTGCTCTCTGCTTTTGTGAGAAGACAGAGATTGTGGGTTCTTACAGACCTTCCCACATGGCCGCTGCTGACCATCCTCCCCGACCACGGCCACGCTACAGGTTTTTTGCACCGAGTGTTCTCTTCTTTTGTGAAACGACAGGCCCTTGGCATTCTTGCAGACCGTCCCGCATTGTTGCGGCTGGCCTTCATCCCCAATCACTGTTACAGCACAGGTTTGTTGCCCGGAGTGCTCTCTGCTTTTGTGAGAAGACAGGGATTTAGAATTCTTAAAGACCTTCCTGCATTGCCGCTGCCGTCTATCCTCTCGGGCCACGGTAGTGTAACAGGTTTGTTCACTGCTATGGGTTATTCTTCTGTGGTCTGCCAGCGCTCGTGTATTTTTGCAAGCCTTCTCACACGGTCGTTGCTGACCATTCTGCCCGACTAATGTCAGACTGCAGATTTTTGGCCCGGTGCGGTCTCTTCTCATGTGATTCGACCGGGCTTTTTCGCGATGGGTGGCCTCTCCGGAAGGAAGGCAGCCTGAAGATGAAGTCCCCGCTGGGTTGGTCAAATGAGCAGGTGTACAGGAAATCCCTGTTTCTTTGGCTTGATTATGACCAGCTAGCTTGAGTAGTCCATTGATTATAATCCAGTCATCAGGAGGGGTAGGCAAATTCCTTTGCATGGTCTCATCACAATTGGTTGATCCGTCTGGATCAGTTGCATTGACTGCCCCTGAACTTACTGAGTGTGAAGGGTTTTTTGAACTTTCAATGAAGTTCAACGGCCATTCAGCAGACTCTCTGCTGCGTGATGATGGTCGAAGACTACAAACGCCAAGGCAGGGAGAGATAAAACAATTTAAATCTAAAGTATGCTGAGGTTGATGAGGGCCCCTGTTACCATCGCCTGAGTCAGAATGCAGGGGGCTTCTGAACATGCCTGTATGTTCGTTCGTTGCGCCTGAGGCTTGCTCGCCGGATGATTCTGATAGCCGACTCGGTTGTTGGGTATGTCCAGAGCCAAACATTACTTCTACAGGTAGCCATGAATAAGGGGTGGAGCATAGCGACAGCTCTTTGGTGATCACGGTCAGCTTGTATCCAGCCAGTAAATGAGAGAGGTAAAGAAACTGCCACGAAATCGATTTTATAATGCTCCTTTTGACTCTGTAACTGACAAACCTGTGTCGTTTGTTATATGGCGGCGAATCTGATTCTGCATAGATATTTGTGTCGGTAATGCGCGGTAGATGTCCAGGAAATACAGGCAGGTGTCGCTTTATAGAAAAGCTATGGTTTGGAAAAACCGAATTTTGTTTAAGCTCGACAATAAAGCGTTCTGTCAATGGTACTGCCTGACAGACGACAGAAAACAAAAATATCGGCGATAATAGTACTGACAAGAGTGAGTGTCTAATAATTCTATCCTTGCATTCTAGTGTGTAAGGAGAAAGGATAGATCAAGAAAATAAGTCTGTTTTCTGTCAAAGACCTTTTGTTAAAAAACAAGGGCGGTACAGTGAAAACCTCATGAAAGGAAGGGACTTATTCAGTTAACCTTTTTCAGACAGGGGGCATCATCCTGGTTCACATCAAGATGCTTGCGCTTTCGATGGTTTCTTTTGTGATCCGTCAGGGTTTTGACATTCTTGTAGGTCTTCCCGCATGGCCGCAGCCGACCACCTTCTCCAACCACGGCGACGTCGCAGATTTGTTGCCCGGTGTGATCAGTTCTTTTATGATCAGACCGGGCTCTGGCATTTTTAAAGACCTTCCCGCATGGCCGCAGCTGCCCATCCTCGTGGACCACGGTCACTTCACAGGTTTTTTGTCCGGAGTGCTCTCTGCTTTTGTGAGATGACAGAACTTGAGCATTTTTGCAGACCGTCCCGCATGGCCGCAGCTGACTATCCTCCCCTACCACTGTCATGTAACAGATTTGTTGTCCGGAGTGCTCTCTGCTTTTATGAGCAGATAGGTCCAAGGCACTTTCGCAGACCGTGCCGCACGGGCGCTGCTGACCATCCTCTCCGATCACGGTTACATTACAGGTTTGTTGCCCGCTGTGGACTTTTCTTTTGTGATCCGTCAGGCCTTTAGCATTCTTGCAGACTGCACTGCATTGTCGCGGTTGACCATCCTCCGCGATTACTGTTATGTAACAGACTTTTTGCCCGCTGTGGATCTTTCTTTTGTGTTCCGACAGGGCTTTAGCATTCCTATAGAGTTTCCCACATGGCCGCAGTTGACTGTCCGCACCGACTACTGTCTCATCACAAGTTTTTTGCCCGGAGTGCTCTCTGATTTTGTGAAACGACAGAGTTTGAGTATTCTTGCAGACAGTACCGCATGGCCGCTGTTGGCCATACTTCCCAACCACTGTCTCGTCACAGGTCTGTTGCCCGGTGCGGTCTCTTCTTTTGTGATTCGACAGAGCTTGTTGGTCATGGGAAGGCGTACAGAAAATCCCTGTTTCTTCAGGATGTGTATGATCGTGTAGTTTGAGCAACCCATTGATTATAATCCAGTCATCAGAGGTGACAAGCAAGTTTTGGGGCATTGTCACATCATTATTGACGGGCCCGGCTGGGTCAGTTGCATAGGCTGCCCCTGCAATTATCGAGAATCTGGCATTATCAGCATCAAAATGACCGGTGCAACGAACGCAGAGCCCATTAGCCATGTGGGGGTGTGAGCTTTGTCCGGGTGTTGTCCCTGTATGGACTGTCGAATTTTCTGCGGAATTCAACGGCCATTCAGCGGGTACTCTGCTGTAGGTTGATGATCGAAATATACAAACGCCACGACAGGGATGGACAAAGCAATTTAAACCCAAAGTATGCAGAAGTTGTTGAGGGCCTCGGTTACCGCCGCCAAACGTAGAATACAGGGGGCTGGTGAAAGTCCCTGTAAGTTCGTTCGTTGCTCCTGAAGTATGCCCATCGGATGATTCTGATAGCGGGTGTGGTTGATTATGTTCAGAGCCAGGTACCATAGCGATGGTGATAAAACCCTGTTTAAGCGTAGAGTTTGCCTCTTGTTGTACGATTGGGTTAAACGACGGTGAACTAGGGTTCCAATAGCTTTTCACAAGCCAGCATACAGCGACAACCACTTGAGGAGGAAGCCATGAATAAGGTTTGGAGAACAGATAACTCACTTTGGTGGTCAGGATCAGTTCGTAGCCGCCAACCAGCATTTGAGTGGCGTAAAACAATTGCCACACAATCGATTCAATAAGGGGCGTTTTTACCCCGTAATTTTCAGATCTGCGTGGTTTTTCATCAGGAAGCAAATATGATCCCGCATAGCCGCCTTTGCCGGCAATGTCTGGCGGATTGCACGCTAAGGCAGTCAGGACACGCTTTACAGAAAAGCTCTGGTTGGGAAAAACTGAATTTTGTTGAAGCTCGACGATAAAACGTTCTCTTAATGGTTCGGCCTGACTGGAGACAGATAATAATATCAGCAACAGCAGTGCCCAAAAGAATAAGTTTTTAATGATTCTATCCCGGCATTCTGTAAGTTAGAGAGGAAGGATAGATCAAGAAAATAAGCGAGCTTTTTTGTCAAAGACATTCCTGTTAAAACCAAAGGCGGCACTGAGCAAAGCATGACGTCGGTCAGATCGTTACTGATTCACATCAGCACGTTTGCGTTTTCGATGATTTGTTTTGTGATCCGACAGGGCTTTGCGACTCTTACAGACCGTCCCGCATGGTCGCGACTGGCCATCTTCCCCGACTATTGGCAGGTTACAGATTTGTTGCTCGCTGTGATATCTGCCTCTATGGTCTGACAGAGCCAGAACACTTTTGCAGACAGCACCGCATGGCCGCTGCTGGCCATCCTCCCCGACTACTATCACTTCACAGATTTTATGCACGGTGTGGTATCTGGTTTTATGAGACGACAGAGACTGAGCATTCTTGCAGAGCGTTCCGCATGACCGATGCTGACCATCCTCTCCGACCACTATAACATTACAGATTTGTTGTTCGGTGTGGTGTCTTTTTTTGTGATCCGCCAGGGATCGAGCATTCTTACAGACCTTCCTGCATAACCGCAGTTCGTTATCCTCCACTACGGTTATGTGACAGGTCCGTTGCCCGCTGTGGATTTTTCTTTTGTGATCAAGCAGGGCTCGATCATTTCTGAAGACTTTCCCGCATGGCCGAAGCTGACCATCTTCTCCGAGCAATGCCTCGACGCAGGTTTGTTGCCCGCTGTGGTCCCTTTTCTTGTGATCAAACCGGGCTCTGGCATTCCTGAAGACCTTTCCGCATGGTCGAGGCTGGCCATCCTCCCCGACCAATGGCAAATTACAAATATGTTGTCCGCCGTGATATTTGCTTTTGTGATACGACAGGTTCAGAGCATTCTTGCAGACAGTACCGCATGGACGCTTCTGGCCATCCTGTCCGATCACTTTCACGTCACAGACTTGTTGTCCACTGTGCTCTCTTCTTTTGTGAACCGATAGGGAGCGAGCATTCTCGCAGGCCCTCCAGCATGGTCGTTGTTGACCATCCTTCCCGACTACCAACACTTCACAGGTTCTGTGTCCGCTGTGATATTGGCTTTTGTGAGACGACAGAGACTGCGCATTCTTGCAGATCTTTCCGCATGACCGCTGCTGACCATCGTTCCCGACCACTGTGACGTCACAGGTTTGTTGCTCGGTGTGGTGTATTCCTTCTTGATCCGCCAGTGCTTGAGCATTCTTGCAGACCATGCCGGATGACCGCAGCTGGTTGTCCCTGCCGACCACGCTTGCGTCACAGGCCGGTTGCCCGATGTGCTCCCTGCCCCAGTGAGTCGACAGGACTTGTTGGCAATGTTCAGGTGTACAGGAAATCCCGGTTTCTTCAGGGTAATTATGAGCGCGTAGTTTGAGCAACCCATCGATTATAATCGAGTCTTCAGAGGTAGTAGGCAACTTCCCGTGCATTGTCAGATCATCATTGGCGGGGCCGACTGAATCAGCTGAATAGAATGCCCCTGGACATATTGAAAGTCTGGCATTTTTAGCATCAAGATGACCAATGAAACGAAAGCAGTGTTCATCAGCCCTGTGGGAGTATGAGCTTTGTCCGGGCGCTGCCCCTGTGTGACCTGTCAAATATTCTGAGGAATTCAGTGGCCATTCAGCGGGCTCTACGCTACCGGATGATGATCGAAATTTACAAACGCCACGACAGGGATGGACGAAACAGTTTAAATCCAAAGTATGCGGAAGTTGTTGAGGGTCTCGGTTACCGTCGGCAGAGTTAAAATACAGGGGGCTGGTGAAAGTACCTGTCACTTGGGTCGTTCCTCCTGAAGCTTGCTCGCCGGATGATTCTGATAGAGAGTGTGGTTGTTGGTTATGTTCAGAGCCAGCCAACATAGTGATGGTGGCAAACCCCTCTGTCAGCATAGATGTTGCTTCTTGTTGTGCGATGGGGTTAAACGACGGTGAATAGCAGTTCCAGTAGCTTTTTAAAAGCCAGCCGACTGCGAAACCCACTTCTGCTGGCAGCCATGAATAAGGGTTGGAGAGTAGAGAGGCATCTTTGGTGTTCAGGATCAATTCGTAGCCAACCAGCCGGTGAGTGGCATAAAGTAATTGCCACGAAATCGATTCAATAAGGGGCGTTTTTATCCCGTAAAGGCCAGGTCTGTGTGTTTTTTCATCAGGCGGCGAATTTGGTCCTGCATAGCTATTTGTGTCGGCAATGTCTGGTGGGCTGATCGGTAATGCAGGCAGGCCAGGCTTTATAGAAAAAACCTGTTCTGGAAAAAACGAATTTTGTAGAAGTTCGATAATAAAACGTTCTGTCAACGCTTTGGCCTGAGAGATGACAGGCAGCAACAATAATTGTAATGGCAGTGCCATAACGAGTAAGTGTTTAATCATTCTATCCTTGGGTTCTGAGCGATAGGGAGGAAGGATAGAGCAAAAAAATAACTGTTTTTTCAGTTGAGAATTTTCTGTTAAAAAACTCAAGATTATATCGGGCAAAACCTTATGAACGTGTAGTTGTCAGCTCAAGGGTTGAGGTCTGAGTTCCGGTCCTTGTTAACAGGTTTGCGCTTTCGATGCATTATTCTGTGATACGTCATAGCGGGTGCATTCTTGCAGATCTTCCCGCATGGCCGAGGCTGGCCATCCTTTCCAACCACTGTCAGGTCACAGGTTTGTTGCGTGGTGTGGTCTTTTATTTTGTGATAGTACAGAGTTTGAGCGTTCTTGCAGATCTTCCCGCAGGGCCGGGGCCGGCCATCTTCTCCAACTAATGTCATGCAGCAGATTTGTTGCCCGGTGTGTTCTCTTCTTTTGTGATAAGACAATGTTCCAGTGTTCTTGAAAACCTTCCCGCATGGTCGCAGCTGACCATCCTCCCCAACCACTGTAACGTCACAGGTTTTTTTCCCGGTATGGGTTCTTCTTCTATGATCAGCCAGGGCTTTTGAATTCTCACAAACCAACTTACATGGCTGAGGCTGGCCATCTTTCCCACTCACCGTCACGTCACAGGTTTTTTGCCCTGTGTGGTATCCACGTTTGTGTACTGAAAGGTTTCCAGCATTCTTGCAGACTTTCCCGCATGGCCGCGGCAGGCCATTCTCCCCGACCACTGTTGCGTCACAGATTTGTCGCCCACTGTGCTCTCTTCTTTTGTGATACGCCTGGTTCCTGGCATTTTTGGAGACTTTTCCGCATGTCCGCAGCTGGCCATCCTCCCCGACCACTGTTTCCAAACAGATTCGTTGTGCGGTGTGGTTTCTTGTCTTGTGATTTGTCAGGGCTTCAGCATCTTTGCAGACCTTCCCGCATTCCCGCAACTGGCCATCCTCTCCGGCGACGGTCACACTACATTTTTTTTGTCCGCTGTGTTTTCTGCTTTTGTGCTCCGACAGGGCATTAGGATTCTTGCACACCGTCCCGCATGGCTGGTGCAAACCGTCCTCTCCAACCACTGTTACATCACAGGTTTGTTGCCCGCAGTGGATTCTTCTTTTATGAGTTGACAGAGATCGAAGACTCTTGCAGACCGTCCCGCACGACCACTGCCGACCATCCCTACCGACCATTATAACGTTGCAGGTTTCTTGCCCGGAGTGGTATTTGCTTTTGTGAGATGACAGAGATTTGGCATTCTTGAAGACCTTCCCACATGGCCGCGTCAGGCGATCCTTCCCGACCACGTTTACGACACAGTTTCGTAGTTCGGTGTTGTTTTTTCTCTTGTGATTCGACAGGCCTTGTTGGTAATGGGTGATCCCTCCGGAAGTAAAACAGACCGGAGGTGAAGTCCCATTTTCTTCTGGGAGATCATGATTAATCAGACTGAGTAACTCGTTGGTTACAATGGAGTCATCAGCGTTGAGAGTCAAATTTTCGTGCATTATCAGATCATCATTGAATGACCCGGCAGAGACAGTTGCACAGGCTGCTTCTGCACTCATTGAGAGTGTAGGGTTGCCTGCTGAATTTTCTAATGAATTCATCGTCCATTCTGCGGCGCCCCTGATATCCGGTGATGGTCGGAAACAACAAACGCCAAAACAGGGAAAAATGAAACAATTTAAACCCAGTGTATGCAGAGGTTGATAAGGGTCTCTGCTACCGTCGCCATAGCCAAAATACATGAGGTTGGTGAAGCAGTTTGTGGGTTGGGAGGTAGTTCTCTTGACTTGCTGCTCTGATGATTTTGATGACAGGTATGGTAGTTGGTCATCTCCAGAGCCATGCGTCATAGCCATGGTGGTAAACTGATTATCCCCCTGTCTCTCAGTAGAAGTTGCCTCTTTTTGGTCAATCGTGTTAAACGACGGTGAGTTTAGGTGCCAATAACTTTTTAACAGCCAACCGACAGAGACAAGCACTTCTACAGGTAGCCATGAAGAAGGCTTGGTACATAGAGGGGGTCCTTTACTGGTCAGAAATAGTTCGTAATCTATCAACAGATGATTGGCGTAGAGCGATCGCCAAAAATTTGATTCAATAATGGTCGTCTTTAACCCGTAAATGTTAAAACTGTGTCGTTTGTCATCAACCGTAGAATCAAGTTCTGCATAGCTGTTTGTGTCGGCAATGTCTTGCCAGGTTCCTGGAAAAGTATGCATTCCAGACTTTATAGAAAAGCTCTGGTTTGAAAAATTCACATACTGTATAAGTGCGACAATATCTCGTTCCGTCAAGGGTTGGGCCTGACAAACGACAGTCGACAACAGTATCAGCAATAGCGGCACCAAAAATAGTGAGTTTTTAATCATTTTATCTCTGGATTCTGATCGATAGAAAGGAAGGATAGAGCAAAAAAAATAACAGTGTTTTCTGTAAGAGAACTTCTGTTAAAACTAAAGGTTTTATCGGGTAAAACCTATGAATTTGTGACTTTCAGTTCAAGAGTTGAGACCTCTGTAGGGGGCAATTTCGTAACGAATCTTGATATAAAAGTGAGAGTGTGTACTCGCCAGCAGGTATAACTGCAAGCTTATTGACACAAGCTGAAGATTACCTTGAGCAGAATAAAACGATGGAGTCGGCCATTGTCCGCGAAAAACAGCTGAAGATGTCCCCAGGAGAGGATTGAGACTTAGTTCCGCTCTTCATTAAAAAGGTTTGCGCTTTCGATGTATTCTTCTGTGATCCGTCAGAGCGTGAGCATTCTTGCAGACCTTCCCGCATGGCCTTGGCTGGCCGTCCTTTCCAACTACTGTTATCTCGCAGGTTTGTTGCGCGGTGTGGTCTCTTATTTTGTGATACGACAGGCTTTGAGCGTTCTTGCAGATCTTCCCGCATGGCCAGAGCTGGCTATCATCCTCTCGAACTAATGTTACGTCACAAGTTTGTTGCCCGGTGTGGTCTCTTTTTTTGTGATATGACAGAGTTCCAGCGTTCTTGTAAACCTTCCTGCATGGTCGTGGCTGGCCATCCTTCCCAACCACTGTTAAGTCACAGGTTTTTTGCCCAGTGTGGTAGGTTCTCTTATGATTAGCAAGGGCCCTGGTATTCTTATAGACCTTCCCGCATTGCCGTTCCTGGCCATCCTTCCCGGCCATTGTCTCGACACAGGTTCGTTGACTGTCGCGGTCTCCTCTTTTGTAATTTGACAGGGCTTGTTGGCAATGGATAGCCCCTCCGGAAGGAAGACAACCTGAAGCTGAAGTCTCTATTGGGCGTTTGGAATGGCTGTGCGAAGAGGAAGTCCCGTTTTCTTCTGGAAGGTTATGATGACTCAGGCTGAGTAAACCGTGGACGATAATCGAGTCATTAGCGGAGACAGTCAATTTTCGATGCTCTGTGACACACTCATTGAGTGACCCGGCGGGGTGAGTTGTACCGGCTGCTTCTGCACTCATTGAATGTGTAGGGTTAGCTGTTGGACTTGCCACGGAAATCATCGTCCCTTTTGAGGCTCCCCTGCTATCCGATGCTGGTCGGAAACTACAAACGCCAAAACAGGGAAAGATGAAACAATTGAAACCCAAAGTATGCAGAAGTGAATGAGGTTCTCCGTCACCGCCGCCATAAACAGAATACAGGAGGTTAGTAAAATAACCTCTGGGTGCGTGGGTGACTTCGGGAGCCTGCTGGCCGGGTGATTCTGGTGGCTGGTGTGATTGTTGGTTATGTTCAGAGCCAGCCACCATAGTGATGGCAAACCCCTCTCCCAGCATAGAAGTTATCTCTTTTTGCTCGGTTGGGTTAAACAACGGTAAATCGAGGTTATGAGAGTTTTTAAAAAGCCAAAGGACAGTGATAGCTGCTGCTAAAGGTAGCCATGAATAAAGGTTGGATTTTAGTGGCTTAACATTGGTGTTCAGGGTCAGTTTGTAACCCACCAGCAGGTGAGAGGCGTAAAGTAGCTGCCATGAAATCGATTCAATAAGGCGTGTTTTTATCCCGTAACTGTTAACTTGGTGTCGTTTGTCATAAGGCGGTGAATCTGAATCAGTGCATCCGTTTGGGTTAGCTATGCCTGGCGGGGCCGACAATATTCGCAAGCCAGGCTTTATAGAAAAGCTCTGTTTTGGAAACAATTCATTCTTTTGAATCTCGACAATAAAACGCTCTGTTAACGCTTCGGCCTGAAAGGCGACAGACAATATCGATATCAGCAACATCAGAGCTGCAATGGATGAGTGTTTAATCATTCTATCCCTGCATTCTAATTTATAGAGAGGAAGAATAGATCAACTCATGATAAGGCGAGTGTCAGATCAAGGATCGAGGTTACCGCTCTGGTTTATATCAACATGCTTGCGTTTTCGATGTATCCTTTTATGTTGCGTCAGGTCATGAGCATTCCAGCAGACTTTTCCACATCGCCGCTGCCGACCATCTTTTTCGATCACTGGAAAATCACAGGTACATTGACCGCTGTGTGCTTTTCTTTTGTGCTTCGTAATGGCATCAGCATTCTCAAACACCAACCCGCATGACCGCGGCTGGCCATCTTCCCCGATCACCGGTGCGTTACAGGTTTTTTGCCCCCTATGATATCCGCTTTTGTGAGACGACAGGACTCCGGCATTCTTGCAGACTATCCCACATGGCCGCGGCTGACCGTCCTCCCCGGTCACTGTTTTGTCGCAAGTTTGTGGTTTGCTGTGGATCTTGCTTTTGTGAGCCGACAGGGCTCCGGCATTCTTGCAGAGCATCCCGCATGGCTGCGGCTCGCCATCCTCCCCGACCACTTTTAAATCACAGGCTTTCTGCACGGTATGCGCTCTTCTTTTGTGATCTGACAGGGCTCTGGCATTCTCAAATAATATCCCGCACGGCCGCGGTTGTTCACCTTCCCTGCTGACCATTACGTCACAGTTTTTTTGCCCTGTGTGGTATCCGGTTTTGTGTGCCGAAAGGGTTCCTGCATTCTTGCAGACTACCCCGCATGGCCGTGGCTTGCCATCCTTCCCGACCACTGTCACGGCACAGGATTGTTGTCCGCTGTGAGTGCCTCTTTTGTGATCCGACAGGGATTTAGTACTCTTGAAGACTTTTCCGCATGTTTGCTGCTGACCACCCTTACCGATCACGGTCACGTCACAGGTTCTTTGGCTGAAGTGGTCTCTTCTTTTGTGCTTCGACAGGGTCTGTTGGCGCTGGTTACCCCCTTTGGAGGGGAGACAACCCAAAGATGAAGTCTCCAATGGAGGAGTGAAATGATTAGGTGTAAAGGAAATCTCGCTCTTTTCGGGAAGACTGTGACTACTGAGACTGAGTAAAGCAGTGATTATAACTGAGTCGTTAGGGCTGACAGGTAAATTCCGTTGCATTGGTACTTCATCATTGTTTGTCCCGGCAGGGGCAGTTGCACAGGCTGCTTCTGCATTCATTGAGTGTGAAGGGTTAGCTGTCGAACTTTCCCGGGAATTCACCGTCCAGTCTGTGACTCCCCTGTTATCTGATGATGGTCGGAAACTACAAACGCCATGACAGGGAAAGACGAAACAATTTTCACTCAAAGTATGTAGAAGTTGAGGAGGGCCTTCGTTACCTCCGGCATAGTCAGAATACAGGAGGTTAGTAAAATAACCTTTAGGTTGATGGGTGGCTTCAGGGGCTTGTTGGCTGGTTGATTCTGATGGCTGGTGTGACTGCTGGTTATTACCCGAGCCAGGCTTCATAGCGTTGATGGCAAACGGGTTAACCTGATGCACCTCTTTTTGTTCGATCGGTTTGAACGGCGTTGAATCAGGGTTCCAAAAGCTTTTTAAAAGCCAACCGACTGTAACAACGGCTTTCGAATGTTGCAATGAATAAGGGGTGGAAATGAGTGGACTATCTTTGGAGGTCAGGATCAGTTCGTAACCCACCAGCAGGTAAGTGTCGTAAAGCCACTGACACGAAATCGATTCAATTATGGTCGTTTTTAACCCGTAAACTGGTTGGTCATCAGACGGCGAATCCTGTCTTGCACAGCCTTCTGTATCAGCAATATCTGGCGGGTTGTTGGGGAGTGTATGCTGGTCATACTTTATGGAAATGCTCTCGTTTGGAAACAGTGCACTCTGTTTAAGCTCGACAATAAAACGTTCTGTCGACGGTTCGGCCTGACAGATGACAGAAAACAAAAATATCAGTAAAAGCAGCGCAAAAGAGAGTGGTTTTTTAATCATTTTATTCTTACATTCTTGTTTATCCAGAGGAATGATAGGTCAAGCAGATAAAAGACAGCCCGAAGCATAAGTCCCTATGCTTCCATGCTCATTGGTTATGCAGGATTGCCTGTCGAACTAGCCAGGGAATCACCCAATCACTGGCAAAGCATCTTAAAACCTCTTGGCTGGCATCCATAGCGTATTGGCCTTGTTGCGCTGGTCATTTTTGGCCTCTTCCAGATGGATTCAGTCAACCTGTCCCGTATTGCCCGAACTATGGGGCGCGGTATCGAAATCGACTCCAGGCGTAAACGCTTCATTTCTCCAGCTGTTTTTCGCGGATAATGGCCGACTCCATCTTTTCATGTTGCTCAAAGTAAACCAGCATGTGAACGTTATATTCTGCTCGTGAAAGAGTGGGGATCAGATCAAAGGCCGGAGTCATCGTCCTGAACCACATCAACAGGCTTGCGTTTTTGATGATATCTCTTGTGATTGTATAGGACTTGAGCATTGTTGCAGACTTTCCCGCAAGGCCGCTGCAGACCATCCTCCCCGACCACGGTTACGTCACAGATTTTTTGTCCGCTGTGGTATCTGCTTTTGTGGACCGACAGGTTTGGAATGCTGTTGCAGACCTGACCGCATGGCCGCGGTTGGCCATCCGCCCCGATGATGGTTGCGTTACAGGTCTGTTGTTGACCGTGGACTTTATTTTTGTGAATCCTCAGGGCGTGAGCACTTTTGCAGACCGTCCCGCATGGTTGCGTCCGGCCATCCTCCCCGACCAAGGTTATGTCACAGTTTTTTTGCCCGGAGTGTTCTCTGCTTTTGTGAGACCACAGAGCTTTAGTATTCTTGCAGACCGTGCCGCATGGTCGCTGCTGGTGGTCCTCTGTGACCACGGTCACGTCACAGGTTTGTTGCCCACTGTGAGTTCTGTTTCTGTGATCAGACAGGGCTTTAGTACTCCTGCAGACCTGCCCGCATGACCGCAACTGGCCATTCTCTGTGAACACTGCGACGTTGCAGGTTTTTTGCCCGGTGGCGTGGTCTCTTCTTTTGTGATCCTCCAAAGCTCGAACACTTTTGTAAACCTTCTCGCATGGTAGCTGCTGACCATCCTTTGTGACCAATGTCAGGTCGCAGGTTTGTGGCCCGGTGTGCTCTTTTCTTTTGTGATACAACAGAGCATTAACATTCTTGCAGACCCTGCTACATGACTGCTTTTGGCCATCCTCCCCGACCACTTTCTCGTCACAGGTTTGTTCCCCGGTGTGGCCTCCTCTATTGAGATTCGACAGGACTTTTTGGCAAAGGGTACCCCTTCTGGAAGCGAGGCAGACGAGAGGTGAAGTCCCCATTGAGGGTGTGAAATGGGTATGTGAAAAGGAAGTTTCTGTTTCTTCTGGAAGACGCTGTTTATGTAGATTGAGCAACCCGTGGATTATAATCCAGTCATCAGAGGTGATTGGCAAATTTCTGTGCATTGTCACAGCATAATTGTGGGGGCCGGGTGGTTCAGTTGTATAGACTGCCTCTGCACTTATTGAGCGTGTGGGGTTGTCTGTCGAACTTTCTTCGGAATTTAGCGGCCATTCAGCGAGCTCTCTGTCAACGATTGGTGATCGGAAACAACAAACGCCACGACAGGGAGAAATAAAACAATTTAAATCCAAAGTATGCTGAGGTTGTTGAGGGCTCCTGTTACCATCGGCTGAGTCAGAGTGCATAGGGCTGATGAAAGTGCCTGTAAGTTGGGGTTTTGCCCCTGAGACTCGCTTGCCGAATGATTCTGATAGCGATTGTGATTGTTGGTTATGTCCAGAGCCAAGCACCATATTGATGTAGGTAAAAGGATTATCCCTCCGTGTCAGCATGGATGTTGCCTCTTGTCGGCCGAACGAACTAAACGACAGTAGATTTTTATAATAGCTTTTTAAAAGCCAGCCGACAGAGACAAGCACTTCAGCAATTAGCCATGAATAAGGTTTGGCGCTCAGAGGGGCGTCTTTGTTAGTCAGGATCAGTTCGTAACCCATCAGAAGATGTGTGGCATAAAGCCATTGCCACGAAATCGACACAATAAGGTTCTTTTTTACCCCATAACCTGATTGATCATCAGGCGTCGAATCTATTCCTGCATAGTTGTTTGGATCTGCAATGTCTGACGGGTTGCCCGTTAAAGTATGCCGGGCCCGTTTTATAGAAAAGCTCTGGTTTGGAAAAGCTGCCTTCTGTTCAATCTCGACAATAAAATGTTCTGTCCAGGGTTCGGCCTGACAAACGACAGACAACAACAATGACAGCAACAGTATTAACAACAATATCAGCAGCAGTGCCGTAAAGAGTGAGTGCCTAAACATTCTATCCTTGCATTCTGTTGGGTAGACAGGAAGGATAGATCAGGATAATCAGTCTGTTTTCCTGACAAAGACCTTCTTAAAAAGCCAAAGGTTGCTACGGGGCAAAACGTCATGAAAAGTCGGGTGTTAATTATTTGATTTACCTTTTTTAGGACTGCGGTCATTATTCTGGTTCACATCAACAGGCTTGCGTTTTCGATGACATCTTTTGTGAGCCGACAGGGCTTTAGTATTCTTGAAGATCTTCCCACATGACCGCTGCAGCCCATCATCCCCAACCAGGGTACGGCTACAGGTCTGTTGTTTGCTGTGGTTGCTTCTTTTGTGATTCGACAAAGCTTGAGCATTTGTGCAAATCTTCCCGCATGGCTGCGGCTGGCCATCTTCCCCAATCACGGTTGCGTCACAGGTTTTTTGCCCGCTGTGTTGTCCGCTTTTGTGAGATGACAGAGTGGTAACATTTTTGCATAAGATCCCGCATGGCCGCGGCTGACCATCCTCCCCTACGACGGTTACGTCACAGGCTTGTTGCCCAGTGTGGTCTCTGCTTTTGTGACCCGACAGGGCTTGGGTACTCTTGCAGATTATCCCGCATGGTCGCCGTTGACCATCCTCTGTGACCACGGTCACATTGCAGGTTTGTTGCCCGCTATGGGCTTTTCGTTTGTGATCCGCCAGGAATCGGGCATTCTTGTATACCGTCCCGCACGGTCGCTGCTTCCCATCCTCTCCGGTCATGGTTACATGGCAGGTTTTTTGCCCGGTATGGTATGAACTTTTGTGAACCGACAGGGCTAAAGCATTCCCGGAAACTTTTCCGCATGGCCGTTGCTGACCATCTTTCCCGACGACTGTTATCTGACAGGTTTGTTGTCCAGTGTGCTCTCTTTTTTTGTGAGATAACAGGTCATAACTATTCTTGCAGATCCTCCCGCATGATCGCTGCTGACCATCCTTTGTGAACACGGTCAAGTCGCAGTTTTTTTGCCCGCTGTGGACTTTTCTTTTGTGCTCCGCCAGGAATCGAGCATTCTTCAAGACCATCCCGCACGGCTGTAGCTGACCATCCTCCCTGACCACAGTCAAACCACAGGTTTTTTGCCCGGTGTGGTATGAGCTTTTGTGAACCGATAGGGCCCGAGCATTTCTGCAGACTTTTCTGCATGGTTGCCGCTGGCCATCCTCCCCGACCACGGTCACGTCACAGCTTTGT
>NZ_JAHHPS010000504.1:0-3351 GCF_024606275.1 Endozoicomonas sp. SESOKO4
ATCCCAGAAACTTCTATCTGACATTGGGGCAGTTGTACTGAGTTCATCAGCCGCTGGCACATGGCCATCCGGTGATGAAACGGTAGCATCGACTTGGAAAAAGCATGGGCAGCGCTGGGCACCAGCAATATCAGGTCAAACTGCTGCCGGGCCTGTTCCAATACATCCAGATGCCCCAATGTTGGCGGGTTAAACGCAGAACCCAATATGCCTATTTTCCTGGCGGTCATAGTGTTGTTTCCAAAATCACACTCTTTGGTACTTCCACTTCCACTGCGATGGGCAAATGATCTGAAATAGGCAGATTAAGGACACCGAACTGATGGACTATCAAGGAAGGGCTGACCAGAATATGGTCCAGTGAGCGACTGGGGCGCCAGCTGGGAAAAGTATTTAGTTCTGAATGAACAGCCTGCAAGTCAGTGTCTTTCAGTGGTGAGTTATTGAGCAGTTGTTCAGCGTGGGTATTCATATCGCCCATCAGAACCACATGATTGTAAGTTCTGACCAAGTCTCTGATATAGGAAAGTTGGCCATTTCTGGCCCTCTGGCTGAGAGCCAGATGCATCATCACCACGACTAAAGGGTTCCGGGTATCTCCAAACCGGGCAACGATTGCTCCCCGTCCCGGAATCAATCCGGGCAGTTTGTGATCTTCAAGAATAGTGGGCTTGAAGCGACTCAGGAATCCATTGCTGTGCTGCGCCAGCTTGCCGAGATTTCGATTCAACTGGTGATACCAATATGGAAACTGGCATTTAAGGGCAAGGTATTCGGTTTGATTGATAAAACCGCTTCTGAGGCTTCCACCGTCGGCTTCCTGAAGAGCGACCAGATCAAAATCGGGGAGGGCAGCAGCAATCTGATCCAGTGTTCTTGCCCGCCTGGAATGAGGTAAAAGGTGTTGCCAGCCGCGAGTCAGATAATGACCATATTGCTGAGTATTGATGCCTACCTGAATATTAAAGCTCAGCAGACGAATGTGCCCGGGCTTTTGTGATCGGGGGTTGTAAACCAGCTCACTGCGGTGAACGGATCCCGGAGCTCTGTCCCTCTTCAAACGAGAAGACAAGGCCCCCTTCAAAGCTCTAATCGGCATCAGTGAAACCTGAATTCCGGATGCTGTTCAGTCCAGCATCTATCTTGTTGAAGGGGTCATAATGTTCAGCTTTTTGCCTGTGACGCTTGCTTAGCCTCAGGCTCTGCCTTGGCTGCACGCTCATCACGCACTTTCTTGATCAGGAAATCAGCAATAACAGGCATGTTTTCCAACCCCACCCTGGGTTCAATAACATATCGGCCATCAACTACCAAAGCTGGAACACCGTTTAACTGATAACCTTTGATTTTTGAACCACCCTGATTCATCAGGTTCAGAACTCCGAAGGAGTTATAGAAGCTGGCAAATTGCTTGGGATCAATACCGTGGCGATTCTGAAGAAAGTCCCCCATGGCTCTCACGTCGCCAAGACGGTTATTCCGATTCTGAATTTCAGCAAAAATACTTTCGTGTATTTCGTTCAGTTTTTTCTCTTCAGGAATCATAGTTTCCAGAGTGTAGTAAAGCTGGGCATGGGCTTTCCAGATGTTTGGACCAAAGAAACCAGGCGTACGAACTACACGAGTGTCCTTTTCCAGAGAAGGCTTCCAACGCGCAACAATGGGTTCCAGAGTGTAACAATGCGGGCAGCCATACCAGAAGACTTCTGCCACTTCGATCTGGCTTTTCTTCACTGAAGTCTGAACCGGGTTAGACAGAACCTGGTAATCCTGACCTTCCTTGTATTTGTCCTCTACAGCAGCCTGCGCCATTAATGGCAAAACCAGAGCCAACCATAAAAATTTCAGTTGTTTTGGCATCTAAATACACTCCAAGCCTTTTATAATGATCTATCTGATGACAAGTTAACAGAAGTCCGGGGGCCCGTCTGCCTGAATTTGATACGTTCGTTGGTTCGTAAATCGGTTATACGCAGGGCAGGCTTGCACAGGAGTACCATTGATTGGCATTTTTCATGGTAAAAAGCTCAGACGAAGAAAATATGTCCCTCTTCCTTCCAGTCATAAAAAACGGTTTGCAACTCATCATTGCAAACCGCTTTTTGCGCTTATGGCTAAACCACTGCACTATCAGCTCTTCTTAAACAGCCGATAGTGTTATCTGTTATCGCAGACCACTGATATAACTGGACAGAGCGTCCACTTCCTTATTGCTCAGCTTTTCAGCGATGCTTCTCATCACTTTGGTGTCGCCATCATTCATACGAACGCCCTCGCGGAAATCACGCAACTGCTTAGCCGTGTACTGAGCGTGCTGACCACTGATTTTCGGGAAGCCTGCCAAAGGGTTACCCTGACCGGTTGGAGAGTGACAGGCAGCGCAAGCAGGAATGCCTTTCTTCTGATCACCAAAGCGGTATAGCTGTTCGCCCAGCCCCACCATTTCAGGATCGGCTACCCCCTCAGGCGCAGGCTGACTGGCATAGAAAGCAGCGATATCTTCGATATCCTGTTCTGTCAGCTGCCCTACGAAAGGCATCATTTCCGGAACACTGCGGTTACCGGCCTTAATGTCTGAAATCTGTTTAACCAGATAGCGTTCGCCTTGCCCTGCCAGATTGGGGAAATTGGGAGCCAGGCTTACACCTGTTGCTCCATGGCAGGCGGTACAGTTTGCCACTTTGGCTTTTCCAGCATTTGCATCCCCTTTCGCAAATGCCACACCTGATACCCCCAAGGACACTACCAGAGCGAAAATAACTTTTTTCATTAACCTGACCCAGCTACGGCACTTGCCATGAGTGACTGTTATTATTCCAACCTTTCCAGTCAGCTGTTCAGCATCTGTTTGTAAAGGCGGAGACCTCTCTGTCTTTACAAACATCCTCATTATTCAGCTGATTTTTTCGACCTGTTTTCGGCCTTTATTCTGAAAATGGTGGATTAAAATGGCTGCATATGCCTCAAAACGACCGCCATTATATACCTTATTGCTATTTTCCGATAGGTGGTCGAGCCCAGTAAATTCGCCGCTGTTCAGACAAACTGTTTTTTCCCGGGACATCTGGCTCATGATAACCGGCTGCCAATCGTCGGCAATTGCTTCGCAGCTATTCCATTTGATCCACAAGTCAAGCAAAATTGCGCCCACTTTTCATTTCTATGGTAAAACTCCCTGACCAGGGAGCTTGCTGACAGGTCTGACACATGAGTGAACCCAGAAGCGGTTTAAATTATCGCAAGGCCAAATTTCTAACCAGCGCCCCCAGGCTGAAACTGTGCCCGCCCGATAATGGCAGGGAAGTCGCTTTTGCGGGTCGCTCCAACGCCGGTAAATCCAGTGCCCTGAAT
>NZ_JAHHPS010000505.1:0-1715 GCF_024606275.1 Endozoicomonas sp. SESOKO4
GTCTCGGTGTGTACTGGAAGGGATCATCGTTATTTTCGACAACTTTCTCTGCAATCCTCAGGTTATCCTTCATTCTCTCAATGCAGGCTTTCCTGATTTCAATCTCACCTTCCAGGCTGGCCTGTTCCTGATTCAGTTGCCGGATCTTGCCGACACTACCACCATCCCAGACCAGTTGTACCCGTTTGTATCTAAGGGCATTAATCCGGTCTTCAAGGGTGTCAGTAGAGTCTGGCTTAAGACCCGCGGCTTCCTCAGTGGCTTCAAGAAGCGCGTCATGATCCGCCAAGTCCTGTTTTGCTTTGGAAACAGCTTCACTTTTACGTCTCAGGGCTAAAGCCAGCTGAGCCATTTCGTACCTGGGTACTGCTTCAGACGGCCCCACGGTGATTCTAAAATCGATCATTTCCCGTTCTTTACGAACCAGATTCGTTCGTGCATGATCCTCCTGAGCCCTTGCATCGTTTACATCCATCACTTTCTTGTCATGCACACGCAGGAATTTCCTGACCTGAATGTACTCTTTCGTGGCAAAACGCTGTTTACCCCGGACTTCATGGGTTTCGTCCTGATCATGACTCTCTGAATAGGCTTTATTGGCAATAAAGTGATCAGCTTCTTCCAGTAAACCGAGGTCACCATTTATCTGAATATTCAGTGCTTTTGTGGCTTTCCCAAGGACTTCATCCCGTTTTTCTGCGCTGCATGTCCGCAGGAAATGTTTGATGTCGTCTACTCGATCTTTAAAGGTTTGCTCATCACCTGCAGCCAGACCCAACTCGTTCTGAAGTTGTTTAATGCCCTGTTTGAGAGGTGTTTCCTCTTCATCCGAAGTATGTTGGAGGTCCGCACGGCTCACCAAAAATGCCACCTGCTTGTCACGAAGCGTGTTCAGCTTGCGTTGAACACCTGTCAGCTCACTTTCAGCTTCTTCTATTGCCCGCCTGACAGTGACTACCTCACGATCATAGACGTATCGGGGTTTGGGGCCCAGGCGAGCTATTTGTCTGTCAAGCTCATTTTCAATGGCCGTGATATGCTCGTTAACGTCAGCAAAACCTGTTTTTAAAACTTCTTCATCCAGCTGTTGAAGTCTTTTGTTAATGAGAATGTTTTGGTCTTCGATAGTGGCGTCATCTTTATAGTCCTGAATGTTGAGTTGATGAGCTATCTCATTGTTTCTGATTCTTTTGACATCTTCATTGCCACAGACTTCCTCTACTTCTTCCATTAATGCCCAAATTTGGTTGTAAAGAACATACTTGTTGTCAGACAGGGGGGCATCGTTTTCAAATTTTACCCCCAGATCATTGGCCAGCCTGGCAAGAAAAGCCCTGCCTCTTTCTTTTGCCTTATATCTTACAATGGAGTAGATCTGCAGCTCTTCCTCTATATCTTTAAGCAACTCTGTATTTTGTCTTATGACTTGCCCATCCGCATCTTCGACATAAAAGGTAAGACGCCTCTGAAGCTTCTCGTATTTTACTGCCCATTTTTGGCTCGCAGCTGTGATGTCTTCTTTCCAGAGAGTTTGTCCTATCGTATCCAGCATGGATTCTGAGACTTCATTGTTGTCAAATTTTGTACGAATCCTGCCAAGTCTTGTTGCTTTGTCATCACCTTCATTGACATTGATCTCGAGTATTTTTTCTACGGTTTTCAGTATCTCCAGCGCTTCTCTCTCTACTCGCAGTCTGGTTTTTATGAGGTATGTC
>NZ_JAHHPS010000506.1:0-2579 GCF_024606275.1 Endozoicomonas sp. SESOKO4
CGTGCAAGAGGAGGCTTTTAATGGTTCTGTCCTTTGTTTCTACAGGAGCAATGAGGATAGACGAGAGGATAAGGGTCAAGGAACTTAAAACAGAGGGGTTCATGGATTCTCTCATCCACGGCAAACGTACCTGGCAGGGACAAGCCTTTCATGGCGTCGTCGAAGCAGGTTGATGATTTCGTAGTGTCACATGGGCATTAAGACATGCTGGCCCTCCTGAGCTTATGAAAGGATGTAATCGCCGATACAGACCAAATCGTGAGTAAGGTCAAAAATTGCCATTTCCTCTTCTGTCAGGCCTTCCCTCACGGTGCGAGACGCTTCATCACCCAGTGTGCCGATGAACTCCTTCAGCTTATTGAAAAACTCTTCTGCGGAGCAGGCACCAAGGTTGTACTCATCGACAAGTTCTTTGAAATTCTCCCGCAAATCCTGCCTGCATTTATTCCTGGCCACCATAGGTGTGAGCTTACGCTCTATCAGATTCTTAAATATTGTTCAAATAAGAAACTTTTTTGCTATTCGGCGGTCAAAAAAGATAGTTGAGCATTTCTGATATCGGCAAGACTGAAATTCAGTATTCTGAAACCCATCAGCGGGAACAGGGTGTTCAAAACTTTATAACCAGTAACAAAGTGCGGTGTTCTGTTTTTGGAAAGCACATTGGAAAGCACAAAAGTTGCATTTTTTAGGGAGTTTTAATTATGTTTCCAAGTCTGTCAACGATTTATATTCCGGTCCGATCTTCACCAACAGTATCTGATAATACTATCAATAAATTGGACGTCACGAATCCGCAGGGTGACATTGAGTCCAGTATTGATCTGAATGAAATGCGTGCCAAGGCCAAGGAAAAGAGTAATCTGGTTTGGGCAGGAATTGTCAGCACTGACGTTGATAAAATAACTCATCATGAAATAAAGGTGGCCAGTGGTGAGTCACTTTTTCTGAAGTTTCGTGGATTACGACCAAGTTATGATTGCAAGTTTCGTGTGACTGCCATCAGGCATCGGGATGTGAAAATATTTCTGGTCAGCGACTATACCGATCAGCGAGTGATAGAGGCTTCCGAGATAGTTGGCAAAGAGGGGCAAGATAAAATATTTGTCCTGGCTGATGAGTTGCCAGATTATGCTGAAAGAATGCGAAGTTTTCATCCCTTGTTGCCTAATATCCAGGGCGCTGACGTGAAGGATTTAATAAGCCATCTGGCAAGCAAGGGATTTTATCTCAAAGATGGCTTTGTCCGCTGTAATGGCTGTGAATACCGTGTACCTCTGGAGGAGTTTACCAAGAAAATCAACTCCCCGGAGAGTTATCTGGCATCAATGAAATCAATGCTGCCTTTTCTTAATGACGTATTGTTCAAAAGCGATGCTAATGAACACGATGATAACAATTGTTTTCTGGCCACAACGGATAAGAAAACATTTCTCCGGGTTAGTCACGCGCCAGATCCCAAAGTCGAAGGTGGGTTCAGAGAACAGGGGCACTATACTGTCTGTCAGCATAATGGCACTAATTACATCAAGTACCCAAGCTATACCAAACGGTGGTCCTACAATAAATTGAAAGAAGTGTATGCAAAGAGTTGGGAAAAGAAGTATGCTGATCGCTTCCTGGATCACGATAGTTATTCTCTTCTGTTTACCACAACGGTTCCAAAATCGGCAATGCTGTCTCAGGATGATTTAATTTATGAGGCTTCGCAGATTAAAATCGATCTTGACAGGTTGAGGCAAAAATATAATGATTTTCAGTGCCTCGTGAATCAGTCATCGGTTCATAATCCAGAGTTGGCCAAAGCATTAAACTTGCCTGCGATACAAAGCCTTTTATCCCCTGAAATTGGCCTGCTTTTTTCCAGAATCATCTTCAAAATCGGCGAGAAATCGGCCAAAAACCTGCCATGTCATGATAAACAGGGCTTGCACCATATGGTTGATCAATTGCTGAAATTTATCGAACTTCAAGGTGGTGATGTTGGTGATAAAGGGTTGAAGTGTCTCGGTATATACGCCGACGAAAACGATGCTGAAGCTGCCTGCGTGGATTTTGCTGTGCTGTCAGGGCAGAGCGAAATATCACCAATGCAGCAGCAGTGGCAGGAGCTTGAAAAAGGTTTTGCCCAAGCCATTACCACCACAATACTGAACCCTTTGCGAGAGATATTCAATACCCATGAGTTGGGTGATCCCGTCCTGAGCAAAATCTTTGGCGTCAGCGTGGAGGTTGTCTCACCGTCTGAGGTGCCAGCCCCTGCATCCCTGATGTCTGTGCGCAGACGTAAGGCATCGTGAGGGGCGGTTCATGTGGTTGTTGACAGAAGCCGCCAGAATGAAGGGCACGAACCTATCGGTATCCCCCCATCATAGACACGAGACCACCGGTTGACCTTTGTCGTTTGTATCGGAATGTATAGCACCGCACCAGGCAGTGTGCCATGAAAGGAGTTGGCGAACATCTTGTTTTTTTGGGTATTCCAATGCCCAGACGTTAGCAGTGCCTTTTCCTCCTGAGCCTATGACAAGCAGAAATCAATCGCTTGACTTTGCATCATCAAGCTTACGTTTTCGGTG
>NZ_JAHHPS010000009.1:0-1538 GCF_024606275.1 Endozoicomonas sp. SESOKO4
CCAGCATCACTCCGGATAACCTCCTGCAGAAGCGTTTTCCAGATTGCACTCTGATCGCTTCGCTGGCCTCAATAGCCAGTTCTGAAACCGGAAAAAGGTTGATATTCAATTACTTCTATACCATTGATGAGCAGACATTTGGTATTCTTTTTCAAGGCATTACTACGGGCATCCTGATTCAATTCAGAGAGATTGAGCACCACCCATACTTTGCTAAAACACGGGATGGTGGTCTCTGGCTGGCTATGCTGGAAGCCGCATACGCTCAACAGTCGAAACGCTTCATTAATAGAAGACGACATGATTACAAGGCACAATACAAATATCATCTATATTCGGAACTGAAGGGAGTCTATGAAACAGATGCTTTCCCTATTCTAATGGGGTCGCATAACAACCTCATCAACCCGCAATCACTGACTCAAGAGCGACTGAAGGAACGACTCAACTCTTTTATTGATAATGAAAAAGTAGCAACTGTTTCTATCAACCCATCCTATTCAGCCCGCTTGGGGCTAAGGCCATTTTCAGGAATCAAAACCAAGCACGCCTATAGCCTGATTGGTTATGACAAAGAAAAAGATATTGTTTATATTCGCGACCCTCAAGGTAAGTCTGCTGCGGTTGAAAATATCATTACCATTATTAGACATAAACAGCATCTTTCCATAAGAGATAACGCAATATTTGAAGTCATGACGAACAAACGCGGCCGATCTGGCTACGGAGTCAGTTATACCATGACGGAGCCTCAAATAAATTACCTGCTTAATCAAGCTAATCTGGGGGTGATTGACATGGACAAGAAAATAACCTCTATTGGAAAACCCAAGTCTACTTCTGAAAGAAGCCCTGCCAATACCGGCATCATCGAAATGAGCGTAGAGCAGTTCATTAGCACGTTTAATCTCATGCAAATGAGTCAGGACGGGCCATACCAATGCCTGAATAACAACAATTGACTCCCACACCAACACAACCCTTTTGACTCGCCCGTCATTACCTGACCAGAATTTCAAAGTCCTTTGAATCAACTAAAGCGTGAGAGTCTCCGCAGGGCGTTGCAAATGACGCTTTACAGACCTTGTCCTTCCCAAAATACTTGCCGTAGGTTTCGTAACCGTTATTCTTAAAACGACAAAAATATTGCGGCACTTTGATTATTTTTTTGCCAGAGTTTGAATAGCTGTAACCGGCAATAATAGCCTTTTCTGGCAGATCACCCTCAAAAGCCTGCCAGCGAATATAACCACCAATCACAGGTCTCAGGTAAGAACCAATAGTGCCATCCTGATTAGTAGCGACGTAGCCACTTTTTCCACTGGTACCTATGTATCTACAATACTTATCAGGTCCCTCCCCTGCCAATGATCCCAAGATAAACGCTTCGTAAGGCTCTATGGGGGAGCAAAAGTATGTGTAAGCCTCAAGATTGGCCACTCCTTTGAGACCCTCTTCTGATGTCACTGTTTGCCATATAACGGGAGACCGCGTGGCTGGACGGGCTTTCTGTCGCACAGGGATAAAATGGGACATAC
>NZ_JAHHPS010000507.1:0-1267 GCF_024606275.1 Endozoicomonas sp. SESOKO4
ATATGTCTGAACGTCAGTCGGGGAAGACGCCCAGAGAAGCGGTTCAGTCAGCTAATCACTTCTTCTTTGATTACAACGATCTGCCCACTGCCATTAAGGTGATTAGGGATTTTCCTATTGGCAGTCCCTTTATCTCATACAGTTACCTGGCTATTCCTGCGATTGTGAAAAATGCAGTAGAAAGGCCAGAGCGTTTGATTGCATTGGCAGCCGCTTACGAAGCAGTGAATTATTCAGGCTTGCTGGTCAATGGCGAAATGGAGCCCGGTGGCTATTGGGATAGGGTGGAAGCCGAGACAACGGTCAGCCCTAAATGGGAGCGCGGTCGTGCATTATGGGGCGGCCTGAATACTTTCCATGTCCCTGGTCTGGAAGGTTATCGCTTATCTATGGCCAACGCTCATGCATTGGGAAACCCCTTTGCGGGGGAAGCAGGAGATAGAAAACTGGCCTTGCCCGATCATATGGGGACCATTGCCAGTTTTTGGGGCAGTGATGCTCTGGGCTCCAATCCATTCCGATCCCTGATTGATGCAGTGGTTCTTAATGAGGACTGGAAAGGTAAAGAGATCTACAACAAACATGCCCCAGCTTCAGAGAAGATTAGCAAGAGTATCAACTATCTCTACCAAGCCTGGGCCCCTTCTAACCCATTAACGCCAGGCAGTTACCACCAACAAAAAATCATTGAAGGTCTGGCCAATGATGTTGCTGAAGATCGGCAGGCCGGAGACCAACCCAATGGCATCGCTGAAGGTGTGGTGAATGCTGCCAATGGTTTAAGCGAGGCTCTGGGAGGTCAGCAGTTCACCGGATTAGATGGTATGAAAAATCCGATTTTGACATGGGATTCGGTTCTGGCTTCGCTCGGTTTCAAACTACGGCCTTTCAGGCCAGGAGACAGTTTCAAATTCAAAGCTACGGAACTGGCGGACAAGATTGAAGAACACCAGAAAGCCATTAACCAGCAAGGCTGGCTAAAAACCAAGAAGAGAATCACTCAGGATCAGTTTGAGAAAAAACGGGATTACTACCGCAAGGAGATAAAAAAAGTTCAGGAAGAACTAAAAGAGCTGAGAAAGGCAAAGCGCGAGGTTGTGCGCTAGCGGAGACTTTCTTGCGCACTTTTTAAGCGAATATGGTACTGTACTTGCATACAGTAGTTTGAAGTAATCAGGGAGATAATAAAGATGAGTGAACAGGCCAACTCCGACAGTATTTTTTCAAACAGTGAAGCTGTCAGTGCAGTAAGGATGGTCGCATTGGC